>NZ_JBNGOY010000008.1:0-141890 GCF_050589805.1 Carboxylicivirga fragile
ATTGTTTTTGTTGATACAAAGATTGCTCGTTTCAATCTCTGCTTTTATTCCAATCCGACTTTGTAATAACCCTTAAAGACTTATGATGGAGAAACAACTGGTGGCTGACCCACTGGGTTTTCAGGTCCCGGAGCTACTGGCACTTCAGGTTGTTCGGGGTTAACCGGTGTATAATTATCATCGCTACTACAAGATGTGAGTCCAATTCCCATTAAAAATAAACCTACTGCTAATACTGTTTTTAACTTTTTCATGACTTTTGTTTTTTACTGTTTGACTTTTGTTTTGGAACGGTTCTCTATAACCATTATGCAAGAAAGAATCGTTCCTTATTTTATTAGTTGATCTTTATTGTTTTTGTTGATACAAATATCACTGATTCAAATGCTTCAACTTATTCCAAGAAGACACAACAATGCTCCATAAAGACCAAAACACCCCTTTTTCAATAAAAAAGTGTCAGATAATAAATAAGAAGTTTTATGAGAATGGATCTATTTAGTAAATTGCAAGTGCATCATATCCAATAAACCGATCATGAACACATCACAAGAGAAGATACACATCGTTATACCTGAAGGAGTTGCAAAAAACTACATTAAAGGCATTAAAGATGTTCTGGGAGGTACAGAAAAAGAAAATAGCCTGGAAGTTACAAGTGGACCTGTAAAATTATCACTTCGTTATTACTCCATTGAAGGCGTTGAATTTACCTATGTTGAGTTCAACTCAAAAAAACCAATGATTATTACACGTACACCTGATAATGATCCGGAATTCATCCACCTAAATATTATGAAAGAAGGCTCATTTACTCACACTTATAAAGAGTCAGATACTAAAATGGGTGATGAAGCGGGTGGTAATATCTTCTTGTACAATGGCCTGTTTCCAGTAGAAGGAGAATTTGAGGCAAATACCAATGTAAAATGGATAGGCTTTAAGTTTGATCGCAAAAAGATGGGACCAATATACGATGGGCTCGACAGGGTACATTCCGAACTTTTTGATTCGGATGGAGGCATTGCCTATCGTATGGATCTTTCTCCAGAGAACGATAAATTAATTTCCGACATTTTTGCCTTTGACAAACTACCTTACGCTAAGGTACCACTTATATCGGCGCGTGCACTTGAGATATTTACCAATGTGGCACTTCATTTTAAGAAAGAGGTTGATGAAGATGAATTATCGGGTTTGCACATTGATGACTATAAGCTAATTCATACCATTCGCTTAAAAATTCTTAATAACCTTGAAACCGCTTTTACCATAGAAGAGTTGTCAAGTGAATTTGGCGTGAGTCCAACAAAGCTTAAAAAAGATTTCAAACATCTTATTGGTTCCTCAATCTACCAATTTTACACGCAAGAACGTATGGAAGAGGCCTATCGACGACTTAAAACAGGCGACTACTCAGTATCGGAAGTGGGTTATGATTTGGGTTACTCCAGCTTATCGAAATTCAGTAGCATGTTTAAAAAGGTGAAAGGCATACTACCAACCGAAGTTACCAGAGCCAAATAACAAATACGACTAAAGGAGCTGCTCTTTCTAGGAAATTTCACTAGAAAGAGCAGCTCCTTTAGTTATTCAAAAAAAAGGCTGCCTCCGAAGAAGCAGCCTTGATGCTATTATTAGTTCCGATCATTCGTCTACAAAAGGTAACTCATGATCCATCACCTCTTTTAAATCGAATGGTAAATCATCCATATTAAATGGTGCATGATACAGTTTTTCTGTTTCTGGTCGAACATTTTCGATACCTTGCAAAGGAATACCTGGCGTTGCATCCGGACGATTAGGGTATTTTTCAATCCACAATAAGTGACGCTCTTTCTGACGCTTGAACATACTCTTGGTATGAAATTGCTGAATCATCTCTGGATTATCTTCGCGAGGATCGGTATACAGATCATAAAATTCAGCACCTGATAAACCTGGCTCAGCATTTTTCCAATCTCTCTTAAAACGCCCTTTAATACCTGCAGATAAATTATCACCTTGATAAACCATTACATAATCTCTTCTGCTATAACCATCTCCATTGATTAATAAAGAAGTTTGGTCTACTCCATCAACAATTCTATCTCTTGGAATATAATCCGTTGCTCCAGCTAAGCGTGCAAAAGTGGTATACAAATCCGTTATGTGAATGATATCGCCAACAATCTGTCCTTCTTCAATGGTACCTGGCCATGTTGCAATACATGGTACTCTTATTCCACCCTCAGTAAAGTCACCTTTTCCACCGGTATACAATGTTTCAACCATTCCACGAGGTCCATGGTGAGTAAAAGGACCATTATCAGCCATTACAATTACCAATGTGTTTTCTGAGATTCCTAACTCTTCCAGTTCCTCAAGCAATTCACCCACAAAAGCATCAACTTTAACCAAACCTTCTTGCAAAACATTTTTATTTGCAGTAATCTTCTCCGAACTTCTAGCATCTGGCACAAAAGAAGTTACAGTAGGCCAATAGGCAGCATAAAATGGCTTATTTGCTTTAGCATTTCTTCTCACAAATTCCATTGTACGCTTTTCACACTCCTTATCAATATCCCAGAAGTTAGGCACGGCAGGAGGAGCTCCCCATTCATAAGTTTTACCACCTTTGGTTCCTTCCAGAGTCCAAACATAACCAATTGGTTTCCATGATTGATCGATATCATAAATATCTTCTCCGTATAATTCAGGATATAAACCTGTTACAACATTATTGGCTTCAGCTTCACGAACCCACATACTTGGCACCTGGTTGTAAGGCGTAAAAAAAGCTTCATCAAAACCTTGATTGTGTGCGTAACTTGACTCAGTATCACCTAAGTGCCATTTACCGTAAAAAGCAGTTGAATACCCGGCTTCTGACAATACCTCGGCTATGGTTACTTCTTCAGCATCCATTCCTGAATTCTCTATTGGAAAGCTTACTGTGTGCATCCCTGTTCTTACGGCATATCTGCCAGTCATGGCATCAGCCCTTGTTGGTGTACAACTTGGCTCGGTATACATTCTCATCATGTTCATACCATCTTCGGCCATTTGATTCATATTTGGTGTTTCAAATCCACGTAATTTCTGAATCTCAGGTATACCTACTTCACCAACACCTGTGTCATCCCACATTATATGTATAATGTTTGGTTTGGTTCCATGCTTTTTCTCAAGTTTTTTGAGCTTAGCATCAATATCTTCATCTTCTGTTGCCCAATTATCTCCATGTTGCTTTTTTAACACATAATGTTCAGCATCGTGAATAATGTCCTGAGCGAATAAGCTTGTTGAAAATAAACAAGCAATAACGACTAATACTACATTTAACTTTTTCATGACTTTTTATTTTTGTTTTGTTTGTTAATTATTACACTACAAAGATGTAGTATATCGAAGCCCCCTTTTATTCCAAAAAGACTTAGCATTAGCCCAAAAAGAAAAATCCTATTTCCCATATAAAATCAATATTTATTTACGTATATTGTATTTCTCAGTTACTGAATATCAGGAAGTATTAACCTTTATCACCACACAAACGATGAAACATCAACTTAAAAGATGCGCCCTAATGATCATCATCATTATAGGCGTTCATTCTGTGCACGCGCAACATTCACTGTTAAACGACACCACATTTTCGGGTTTAAAACTACGTAATATTGGCCCGGCGTTTATGTCAGGTAGAATTGCAGATATTGCCATTCATCCCTTACATGAAAACACTTGGTACGTAGCCGTTGGATCAGGAGGAGTCTGGAAAACCAATAATGCAGGTACCACCTGGAAACCTATCTTCGATAAGCAAAAGGTATACTCCATTGGCTGTATCACCATCGACCCTAATAATCCACATACCATTTGGGTGGGATCAGGTGAGAATGTTGGCGGCCGACATGTTAGTTATGGCGACGGTATTTACCGTAGTAACGATGATGGACAAACATGGGAAAATATGGGATTAAAAGAATCTCAGCATATTTCTAAAATCATTGTAAATCCCGAAAACTCAGATATTATTTGGGCAGCTGTTCAAGGCCCACTCTGGAACAAGGGCGGTGAGCGCGGTTTGTACAAATCAAGCAATGGCGGACAAACATGGTATAAAACCCTGGGAGACGATGAATGGATTGGTGTCACTGATCTGCTAATAGATCCGCGAAATCCTAAACAACTGTATGCAGCCACCTGGCAACGGCATCGAAATGTAGCAGCTTACATGGGTGGTGGTTCGGGTACGGCCATATATAGCTCCAAGGATGGAGGTGAAAGCTGGCAAAAGCTTAAAAAAGGTTTACCAAATAGTAACATGGGTAAAATCGGTTTAGCTATCTCCCCACAAAATCCGGATGTAATTTATGCCGCCATTGAACTCGATCGCCGACAGGGAGGTGTGTATCGCTCAACTAACAAAGGTCAATCGTGGAGCAAGATGTCCAATGCAGTATCAGGAGCAACTGGCCCTCACTATTATCAAGAGTTATACGCGAGCCCACATCAATTTGATAAACTATATTTAATGGATGTGCGCATTCAGGAATCAAATGATGGCGGCCGTACGTTTTCACGGATGAAGGAGCAATACAAGCATTCTGACAACCATGCCATAGCTTTTAAAAAGGATGATCCCAATTACTTGCTCATAGGAACCGATGGAGGTTTATACGAGACCTTTGATGGAACAAAAAATTGGCGCTTTATTTCTAACTTGCCAGTAACACAATTCTACAAATTGGCTGTTGACGATGCTGAACCCTTCTACAATATTTATGGAGGTACGCAAGATAATAATACGCAAGGCGGCCCGAGTAGAACCGACAATGCTAATGGCATCGCCAATCGCGATTGGTACGTTACTTTATTTGCCGATGGTCATCAGCCGGCTACTGAGCCAGGCAACCCAAATATATTATACAGCGAATGGCAAGAAGGTAATCTGGTACGCATTGATAAAACAACTGGTGAAATAGTACACATTCAACCGCAACCGGGTAAAGGTGAGCCGAACGAACGCTACAACTGGGATGCACCAATTCTAGTTAGCCCTCATGAACCAACACGGCTTTATTTTGCTTCTCAACGTGTTTGGCGTTCCGATAACCGTGGTGATAGCTGGACACCAATCTCAGAGGATTTAACCTTGAACCAAGATCGAATCACCTTACCAATTATGGGTGAAACGCAGAGTTGGGATAATGGATGGGATTTTTATGCCATGTCGAATTATAACACCATCACATCATTGGCTGAATCACCTATTCAGGAAGGATTAATTTATGCAGGAACCGATGATGGTCGGATACAAGTAACATCAAATGGAGGCGAATCATGGATTGAAACCGAACTTAGCTCAATCTCAGGTATTCCAGCCACAGCTTTCGTTAACGATATAAAAGCAGATTTATTCGAGCCAAATACTGTTTATGCTGTATTGGATAATCATAAGTATGGCGATTTAAATCCCTACCTCATCAAAAGTACGGATAAAGGAAAATCGTGGAAATCAATCAAAGGAAATCTTCCTGAAAACACATTGGTGTGGAGACTCGTTCAAGATCATGAAAAACAAGACTTATTATTTGCAGGAACAGAATTTGGTATTTACTTCACAGTTGATGGAGGTGAGAAGTGGATTAAACTGATGGGCAATGTTCCAACTATCTCTTTCCGCGATTTGGCCATCCAGCGTCGAGAAAATGATTTAGTTGGTGCGTCATTTGGCCGTAGCTTTTTTGTGTTCGACGATTACTCCGTACTTCGACATGTTAGTGAAGAACAACTAAATAAAGAGGCAAGTTTGTTTCCAACGCGTAAGGCTTTGCGTTACATTCCACGTCCAGGCGTTTCAATGGGCGGACGAGGTTCACAAGGTGCTGAATACTACCTTGCTCCTAACCCCGAATTTGGAGCCATATTCACTTATTACCTTAAAGAAGGTTATTTGAGTATAAAAGGCCAACGACAAAAGGTGGAGCGAGAACTGAAAAAAGACCTGAAACCAATATCTTTTCCGGGCTGGGAAAGTATTGAAAAAGAATTAAATCAAGACTCCATTCGTGTTTGGCTGACAGTTAAAGATTCTAATGGTGATATTATACGTAAAATTAAAGGTTCGACTAAAAAGGGCTTTCATCGAGTGGCATGGGATTTAAGGTATCCAGAAAAAAATGCAGTGAAATTGAATTCAAAATCCAGTGGAAGATCAGGTGCACTTGCCCCTCCTGGAGTATATACCGCTAGTTTATCCAAAGAAGAAGATGGTAATATCGTAAGTTTAAGTGAGGCAATTAACTTTGAAGTCGTTAACATGAAAGATGGCTATTTACCAGCACAGGATGACCAAACCATCGCCAACTTTAACAAACACTTTGGTGAACTTCAAAATAAGCTAAGTGCCGTTAATTTATCTCTTAACAAAAGTTTGTCGCAATTATCGGCAATGCATAAGTCATTAGCTCAGTCTTCTTTAGAAGCCGGACAAGCCGAAGGTGAAATACAAGAATTAAGAGAAAAACTATATGTACTTAAGGCAAAAATTGAAGGCGATAAGGCTAAAAATGAGGTTGGTGAAAAGTCAATGCCATCGATTAATCAGAGATATGGTAATGCCTCAATGGCACTTAGGAATACTTATGGCCCAACAGCCACTCAATTACAAAGCCTGGAAATTGCGACGGAAGAATTGGAAAAGGTAAAGTCTACATTACTCGAATTACAAAAAAATCAAATGTCTGAGCTTTATAAACTGTTAGTTGATAGTGGAGCTCCTTTGATAGAAGGCATGCAACTTCCATAAAAAAAAGAAAGAAAGTAACTTTCAAAATGAGGCTGTCCAAAAACTAAGCTCGCTCATCGAGATGCCCCTTGAGCATGTCGAAAGGAAGTCGAGATGAAATTTGATTAGTACTGATTATCAACTAATAATTACTTCGACATACTTCGGCAAGCTCAGCAAGCACTCAGTGAACATATGCTTTCACAGTTTTTGGACACCCTCATTTTTTTTGTATTTTTCCGAAAACAGACTAGACACTTAACCCAAATCAAAATGGACTATCCCATTATTAAAACAGAGCGTTTAACTTTACGCCAGATAACATTCGATGATTCAGCTGCTGTTTTCGCTTATCGCTCAGATACAGTCAGTAATCGATACCAAGGATGGATTCCTAAAACCAAGGACGATACCGAGGACTGGATTGACAAAATAGCTTCAAGCTTTAATCAGGCAGATTCGTGGGCACAATTCGCCATTATCCTAAATTCATCCGGAGAACTTATAGGTGACATTGGACTCCACTTTTTGGATGAACATCAAGTAGAATTAGGCTGTACATTGGCTAAAACAAATCAAGGCCAAGGTTATGCTACCGAGGCCTTGTCTTCTTGTATAAAATATCTTTTTAAAAGCTTATATAAACATCGTATAATTACTTCCATTGATCCTCGAAACACGGCATCAATAAACTTAGTTAAGCGTCTTGGCTTTCGACAGGAAGCGCACTTCAAGCAAAGCATATTACAAAATGACCAATGGTTGGATGATCTTGTGTTTGCCTTGCTTAAAAGCGAATACAATAGTTATTAAGAACTAACGCCTTCTTCCGCCACCTCCTCCACTTGGACGAGTAGCTGGGCGACTTGTAGGTCGTGGCGCACTCATATTTTGCTTAAAACTTTCGTTTGAGCGATAGTTATTATAATTAACCGGTCGCTGACTAGGTTGCTGCGTCGGCCTTGTACTAGGTTGCGTACTTGGACGAGTTGACGGTTTCTGTGTTGGTTTCTGAGCTGGCCTTGTTGTAGGCTTTTGTGTTGGTCTCTTCGCAGGTTTAGTGCTTGGCCTTGTAGTTGGTTTACTTGCCGGTCTGGTTGAGGGCTTATTCGCCGCACCACCAGACGGTCTTGTACTTGGTTTTAAAATATTTTGTTTATTCCGGTCTATCTTATTTAAGTTATCCCGATTGACATTCACATTATTATTAATATTCACATTTACATTTCGGTTAAAATTGTACCGAGAACGTGGGTGACGATGGGCATGTCGACAATAATGATACGACAAGTGATGGTAGCGATTTGGGTAACGACGATGATGCCAGCCTACATAATAATAAGAAGGCATACCTATGAAAATCATTCCCCCACTAGGTCCATAATAAAAACCAGTATGAAAGTACCATGGATAAGGTCTCCAGTATGGTGAAGCATACCAATAGGGATATCCATACCAGTAAGAATAATGATGCACATGAACCATCTGTACATCTTGTTCTTTAGCTTCAGTAATATCCTCACCACTTGTATCCGCAGAGTATTGCTTGGCTGCAGCAACCATTTCTTCCATGGCTTCTGGATCTTCCTCAAGTTGCTTCTGGTAATCAGCTAGCTCCGCCTTTTTTTGTTCACTAATTTTATCATGACGAACTTTGAGTTTAGCGACCAACTCGTCTGGGTACTCGCGATAAACTTCTCCAAGTATTCGAACAAAATCCATATTCTCATCCATCGCTGAGATAATTTCAGGATAATCCATCAACCGCTTAACACTGGATTGCACTTCCTCATTATAAGAAGAAATAACTTGCTGGAATTCACCAATATTTTTTTCATTTAAAATATTAATGGATGTCAAAGCATCGAACTGCTTATTCCCATATTTTTTACCTGATTCATGTATATCTTCAGGATAAGCCATCAGTATTTGCTCAATCTCCTTCTTGGATTTCTTGCCATTAATGGTTAAAGTTTTAATCAGGTCGGGATAACGACTTAACTCATACAAACCAAACTGCGTATCTTGATCGTATGGATCAATAATATTTTGAAAAGCTTTATGCGATCCATCCCGGATTTCAGCCAATTTTATTAATATTTCAGGATGCAAGGATAAATTTAAAATATCCATTCGCAGGGTTAAATCATACCCAGCTAAAGCATCAACCAAAGTACTATCCTCTTCAATCTGCTGCTTATATTTCTTTAAATCATCTTGTGCATAACTACTTGTAGTAGTACTAACGACTATAAACAAAGTAATTAGCAAAAAACGAAAACGTAATAAAAAATCCATAAGGTTATGTTTTAAGTTACAATGGTGCTAAACTATAAAATATGTTCATAACATAAGGCATGTAATAGCACATTTAATATCTAAGCAAATATGAAGCCAAAAAAAGCGCAACTTGCTGAGGGTTGCGCTTAGGATTTTCATAAAAGATGGATTGCTATGCTTCTGAAACTTGATTAATACATTCAGTTCCACGTGTGATTGCCTTCTCATTCATCGGGATAAGATGATGGTGGCGTTCAGGTAAGGACTTCTTCAATCCAGCAATAACATTTTCCATTTTCACAATAGGCTTCACCTTAAGGTATCCACCTAGTACAATCATATTAAACGTTTTTACAGCATGCATGCGTGCAGCTTCAGCTGTTGCATCAATGCGATAAATATTTATATCGGTACGTTCCGGGTGACGTGTAATACCATTTCCATCATAGATAAGCGTACCACCTGGTTTAATATCAGATTCGAACTTATCCATCGACTGCTGATTAAGAATAATCGCAGTATCGTATTCGTGAAGAATTGGAGAACTGATACGGTCATCACTCAAGATAACTGTTACGTTGGCAGTACCACCACGCATTTCAGGACCATAAGCTGGCATCCACGACACTTCCATATCTTGCATAACGCCAGAGTAAGCAAGGATCTTACCCATCGAAAGTACTCCTTGTCCACCAAATCCGGCTATTATTATTTCTTCTTTCATTTCTTAAATTTTAAAAGATTAAACCGAACTACTCTTCGTTCTTAATATCACCAAGAGGGTAATAAGGGAACATATTCTCCTCCATCCACTCATTGGATTTGATTGGTGTCATTTTCCAACCTGAGTTACAGTTTGAAACCACCTCAACCAATGATGTACCTTTATTTGCCGCTTGATTCTCAAATGCCTTACGTAAAGCTTTCTTTGTTTTGCGAACATTACCAGCCGTATGAACCGACTGACGTGTCACATAGCAAGTACCCGGTAGCTGAGCCAAAATTTCAGAAATCTTAATAGGCTCACCATCGTGGCTTACATCACGTCCGTGCGGACAAGTTGAAGCTGCCATACCTGGTAAGGTTGTTGGTGCCATCTGTCCACCTGTCATTCCGTAGATACCGTTATTGATGAAGATCATCACAATGTTTTCACCACGGTTACAGGCATGAATAGTTTCAGCAGTACCAATTGCCGCTAAATCACCATCACCCTGGTATGAGAATACATTTTTCTCTGGCATCAAACGTTTAACAGCTGTTGCCAATGCTGGCGCACGACCGTGAGCTGCTTGCTGCCAATCAATTTCTAAATAGTTATACGCTAATACCGAACAACCAACAGGTGCAATACCAATGGTGGTATCCTGAATACCCATTTCTTCGATCACCTCAGCAATTAGCTTATGAACTGTTCCATGACCACAGCCAGGACAGTAACTTAAATCATTATCCGAAAGAACATCAGTTCTTTTGTAGACAATATTTTCAGGCTTAATAATTGTATTTATATCTGACATTACTTATCCCCTCCAATTAATTTTTGTTCAAGCGCTTCAACCACTTCTCCCGGCGAATGTACGGATCCACCAAAACGACCAAAGTGTTCAACAGGTATAGAGCATTCAACAGCTAACTTAACATCTTCAACCATTTGTCCGGCACTCATTTCAACAGATAACATTCCTTTAACCTGCTTAGCGCGTTTCATTAATTGTTCTGTTGGAAATGGATATAAAGTGATAGGACGAAACATTCCTACTTTAATACCTTTTTCGCGTGCAATTTCAATTGATTTTTGACAGATACGTGCACTTGAACCGTAGGCTACGATAATATAATCTGCATCATCGCACATCACTTCTTCGTAACGAACTTCATTCTCTTCAACCGAACGATACTTCGCTTGTAATTTATGGTTGAATGCCTCTTGAACTGAAGCTTCTAACTGAACCGAAGTGATAATATTTTTCTCTCTATTGGCCTTTTTACCAGTTGTTGCCCAAGTATGATTTTCTTCGATATACTCAGCTGTCCAGCGTGGCTTTTGTTCCGACAACTCAACTTTTTCCATCATCTGACCAATAACGCCATCAGATAAAATCATTACCGGGTTACGGTATTTAAAGGCTAAGTCAAAAGATAATTCAACAAAATCAGCCATTTCTTGAACGGATGCAGGAGCTAAAGTTATTAACTTATAATCTCCATGTCCACCACCTTTTACTGTTTGGAAATAATCTGACTGAGCAGGTTGAATGGTTCCTAAACCAGGACCTCCTCGTACAACATTAACAACAACACAAGGTAATTCAGCTCCCGCAAGATAAGTTAAACCCTCTTGCATCAAACTTACTCCAGGACTTGATGATGATGTCATAACGCGCTTACCACAACCTGCGCCGCCGTAAACCATATTAATAGATGCAGTTTCACTCTCCGCTTGTAGTACAACCATCCCGGTTGAATCCCAAGGTCTGAGGGCCATAAGGGTCTCCATTACTTCCGACTGAGGAGTAATAGGGTAGCCAAAGTAACCATCCACACCAGCGCGAATTGCTGCTTCAGCAATTGCCTCATTGCCTTTCATTAATTTTAATTCTCTCATGTGCGACTAAAATTTCTTTATGAGTTTTAAATTAAGCAGTAGCACCTGCTTTAGCGCGATAAACAGTAATACATGTGTCAGGACAAATGATCCCGCAATTAGAACATCCGATACAAGCATCCGGGTTCGCCATATACGCATAGTGATACCCTTTGCCATTTACTTCGGTAGCTAATTCAATTACTTTTGTGGGACACACGGTTGTACAAACACCGCAGCCTTTGCACTTAACTGTATCTACCACAATTGCACCTTTTGCTTTTGCCATTTTATTGAGTCTTATTGTTCGTTACAAATTTACACAACTTTCTTGAAAAAGGACATGATGGAAGTCAATATTTCTCTGTCGCATAATATATTACAAAGCTTACAATTAGTAAGCAACAATCCATTTTTAACTATAATTCTTATCAAAAGCACTCAATCGCTCTTTCAATTCTACAAAGCGCTCTTGCCCCGTTTGTGAAACACAGGCACGAAGCCCCTCTTGCTTGCTTCCGGTTTTACCTAAAGTAATGGCACTCACACCGTAATACAGCATCTCCTTCAGCAACTCACCTCCACTCATATTGCCATAAGCAACCGTAAAGTAAAAGCCATCTGCCAAAGGCTCATCCATATCTTTGTCGTAAATTATATTGAAGCCATTACCAGTAAATAATTCTTTCATCAATCTTCCTCGCTCGCCATATTCGCGGATCTCATCTAAGAATTTAAACTCACCATCGTTAGCAGCTTTTAACATTGCCGACAATGCATACTGTGCAGAATGACACGTTCCGGAAGATAAACTATATAATACACGCGCTACCAATACCTGACCATACTGTTCCAAGCCAAAGCGCTTCTCAAGATTTTCATACCTACGTTTATACAGGCTATCAGAAATACACATCATACCCGTACGTTGTCCTGCATAACTAAATGCTTTTGAACTAGAAATGAGCAAGACATAATTATCAGTAAAATGCCCAACACTACTTTGGTAAGGTGCCTCGAATGGTTTTGATAAATCCTGACGGAAGTCCATGGCGAAATAAGCCAAATCCTCAATTACTACCACATCATATTTGGTAGCTAATTCGCCAATTATTTTTAATTCCGTTTCGGTAAAGCAAACCCAAGTTGGGTTATTTGGATTGGAATAGATAACCGATGCTATCTTACCAGTAGAGAAATATGATTCTAACTTTTCTCTTAAAGCTTCACCTCTATAATTGTATACATCAAACGATTCGTAATTATAACCCAATACATCAAGTTGCTGTTTCTGAACTGGAAAACCCGGATCGATAAACAATATTGTGTCTTTCTCTTCGAATAATTTACCCGTAACTAAGAAGTTTGCATACGACCCCTGCATAGAACCAACTGTAGGCACACAACCTTCAGGTGAAACCTCCAAGTTCATGAATGCTTTGACAAAACGACTTGCTTCGTGCTTTAAGGATTTGATCCCTTCTAACATAGGATACTTCGAAGCCATACCATTCTTTAAGGCTTCAATCTCAGCATTGGTACCAACCTCAGATGGCATTAATCCGGGAACACCCATTTCCATACGAATGAACTTCTCCCCGCTCTCTTCCTCTATATCGTTAACGATAGAAACAATTTCACGAATTGTAGCTTCGTTTAAATCCTCAATTTGATATTTAGCCAATACCTTGTCAACTATGTTAGCAGGTATTGGTGTGTTTTTATGTTGATGCATGCTATTAATTTAACTTGAGTTCGATTTGACCAATTGAACTAATTTCATTTGGCCCATTCGAAACAAAAAAGGTGGTATACACAATACCACCTAATTAATAATTCTTAAAACCCAAACTCGTTAATGAGTCGGTTAATCCAATTCTGTACGCGTAGATCCGTTTTTTCTGGCTCACTGTCTTCATCAACAGGTAAACCTAAAAACTGTCCGTCCTTTACTCCTTCTGATTCAACATATTCATATTCATCAGTAGAACAAAAACCTACAACTTCGACCTCTAATTTCTCTAATCGCTCGTAAATCCATCCAATAGCATCTACGAAGTGTTCAGGATACTGAACATGGTCACCTAAGCCAAAAATAGCAACCTTCTTTCCATTCCAGTTAGCATCTTTTAACTTAGTCGCAAACACATCCCAATCCGAATCTTTGTAATCCGAGTTCCAATTTGTCATACCAATTGTAGAAGCACCAAAAATCATTTTATCAAAACGATCTAAAGCGGCTGCATCACAATTTTTAACAGGAATTAATTCAACTCGATCATTGCCGATCTTATCAGCAATTAAGCGCGCTACCTTCTCAACACTGCCCATTTCTGGACCATAGAAAATACCAATTTGAGACATAGTTTGTTTATTTAGTTTTCTTGGTTTGTAATACTTCAAATATGCTTTAATTATACGAGATTTGCAACCTTTCAACCCTTAGTTTTAGGCTTAGGACTAGCTATTGCCAGCAGCACTCCTAACACTATACCAAGCAGGGCAGCGAACAATACCTGATACTCGGCCGCCATCAAAAAGGTAATAGTATGCGCTGGAATCCAGAAAAATGGTATGGTCTTTTTAAACACAAAATTCCATTGCATTCCCCAATCCATTTCCTTTAGAATTTTTCCAAAATTGATTCGTTTAACTAAACACGACACCTGACCACCATGAAACAATATATGAGTGTCAGTTATTCGATGTAGCGTCATCATTACAGGAGCATAAACCAGATTCATAGCTGCACTAATTGAGAAAGCTGCCAACAATTTCGTTGTACTAAAATCCCCTTTCATTGAAGCTACTATACCTTCAACACCCATTTTTTCTAGAAAAATAGGCACTCCACTCGCAAAAACAACGAATGCAGCCTTTATGGTAATTCCCAAAAAACCCCATACTATCGCGCGAGACATTAAGCCAAAGCCTTTTTCCCAATAAATACTTTTTCGAATTCGTAAACCAATTACCTCGCCTAAAGTTGCTAATACCGCAAACTTCAGAAAACTCATAATAAGTGGGTGATCTATATTAAATTGGCTATAGGCAACAAATACCTCCTCTATTAAAAAAAACGGTAGAAAGAAGATAACGACACCTAAAACGAATATTATATCTTTAAAATATCTGTTCATACATTCCATTTATTAACGCTTACAAATTGATTGAAGAATTTTTTCTCTATTTACTTGTTTCAATCTGTAAGACTTCACAAAAATACAAGTATTTGTTAAAATCATACACTCCTAATAGATGATTTAAATCAAGTTTACAGACTTATTTCTCTATTAGTAATTTATAAACAAAAAAAGCTGACTCACAAAGCCAGCTTTAATTCTTATTATTAGTTACTTATACTATTTTTCAATTCTAATTCGAGCATCAACAGCAACAACCTTTTCACCTTCACCTAGTAAAGGATTAATGTCCATTTCTTTAATTTCAGGCGCATGTTGCAACATTGTCGACAAACGAACTATCACCTCAGCATATTTCTGTTCATCAACACCTTGCTGACCTCTAACTCCTTTTATAATCTCGTACCCTTTCAGATTTCTAATCATCTGCAAAGCCTCGTCCTGAGACAAAGGTGCCAAGCCTGAACTAACATCCTTTAATACTTCCACAAAGATACCTCCTAGTCCACATAAAACCATGTGTCCAAATCCAGGCTCAAATGTTGCTCCAATAAAAAGTTCCTTACCGCTCAACATTGGCTGAACCATAACTCCTGTAGCATCTTTTATTTTCATCATACGATCAAACTCACTTGCCAACTGCTCATCTGAATCCACGTTTAAAACAACACCACCGACGTCTGACTTATGAACCGGCCCAACTACTTTCATCACCACAGGATAGCCTGTTTCAGAAATAGCATTTTGCAAATCTTTTAGTTGATCACTAACAAATTCTTTTACACGCGGAACTCCGGCAGCATCCAATAAGTCCTGAACAACTTCAGGTGAAACATATCCATCTTCCTGAGCTTCGATAATTCGACGCACCTCAGTTACATTAACTTCTTTAGGCGCTTCGCTTTTTTCTGCGGGCTCGTTATTATTAAACACCTTCGTAAGAGCCTGCCCTAATTGCACCTCATCCGGAAAGTTAATATTACCTTTAGCTAAAAAGTTCTCTATGTCAGTTTTAGCATTAACAACCGAAGGTAGTACCGGATAAATTGGCTTATTACAGCTTCGCATTTTCTCATGCAGCACATCGTAAACCTCTCCAATAGGGAATAAACCAGGACTACCAAAGATGACGGCCATGGCATCGATATTATCAAAATCCTTATCGCAAGCTTCAATAATATCACCCAACTGCTCTGCCGTTCCCGTAGCTAAGAAATCAATTGGATTAGCCACACTAGAACCAGGATATAGCTTTTCCAATAATGCATCAGCCTTAGCTCCTTCAATGTGCGGAATTTCTAGGCCACCATTGGACATGGCGTCCGTTAACATTACTGCAGGCCCACCCGCATGAGTTATTATTGCTATATTTTTCCCTTGCAGCTCTTTTGCCATAAACACGGCAGCTACATTAGCTAAATCTTCACGTCCATAACAACGAACAATACCCGCTTTTTTAAACAAAGCGTCAACAGCTAAATCACTACTTGCCAAAGCACCAGTATGACTTGATGCAGCTCTACTACCCGCTTCTGAATTACCAGCTTTAATGGCAGCTATTTTACATCCCTTCTTTATTAAAGAAGAGGCATGCTTCAATAATTTCTGTGGATTATTTACACTTTCGAGATACAATAATTTAATGCGCGAACTTTTCTCAGCATCAAAGGTGTTATCCAAATACTCTAATACTTCCTCAACTCCTGTCTGTGCACTATTACCAACCGAATAAACACTATTAAACTTCAATCCTTTTGAAGTACCAGCTTCAATAATAAATACCGCTGTTGCACCAGAACCAGAAATAAAATCAGCACCTTGACTTTCTAGTGCAGGAATAGGCGTAGTAAAAACACTGTTGTGATGAGTAGTTAATACACCTACACAGTTAGGGCCGATTAAACAACCGCCAACTTCGTTTACCGTGTCAACAACTTGCTGTTCTAATTTGGCTCCTTCTTCATTCTCCTCGCTAAAGCCAGCGGAAATAATAATAAAAGCCTTAGTACCTTTTTGCTTAGCCAAAACCTCAACAGTTTGTGGGCAAAACTTTGCTGCAATAGCCAAAACAGCCAAGTCAACTGTTTCAGGTAAATCAGCGACATCCTTGTGACAAGTTATTCCTTGAACAGTTTCACTTTTAGGATTAGTAACATATAAATCTCCTTTATAGTTACCATCTATTATATTCTTAACAATTTTACCTCCGGGCTTCTGAATATTATCAGACCCACCTACTACCACAATACTCTTTGGATTAAGAAGTTGTTCGTTTATCATCTCTTTATATTTTGTCAGGTTATATTTTGCTAATCAGGAACTAACAGTCCCAAATGTCATTTTTACTTACAATTCATTAATCAATCTTATCCACTGTATTCCTAATACTTACAAGCTTCGACCAGAATTTTTATTAAATTCTAATAACAATTTATCACGCGGCAAAAATAAACGAATGATTGAACTTTCAACCTGATTGATATTGTTTTTTTCTTATTTTTACGCTTTCTAAAAAAGGATTAGCCGTGAGCAACTCAATATCAGAGATCATTAAGAAAGAAAAACTTAACAAAGCAGATTTAAGCTATTTGTTAAGCCTGGAGGGGAAAGAAAGAGATGACTTTCTGAAACAGACAGGCAATCATTATATCAATTCACTAGGCAAGAAAGTATATTTTCGAGGCTTAGTTGAATTTTCAAATTACTGCACTAAAGACTGCTATTATTGTGGCATTCGCAAAGGCAATTCATCATCGGAGCGTTATGACATTGATGATGAAGCAATAATTGATGCTGCAAAATTTGCTCACGAAAATCGCTATGGATCACTTGTACTACAGGCAGGTGAACGGAGCGACAAAATTTTCACCGATAGAGTAACTGCTCTACTTAAGGAAATAAAAAAAGCGACTAATGGAGAACTAGGTATAACCATTTCGCTTGGAGAACAAACAGAAGAAGTATATCAGGAATGGTTTAATGCGGGGGCTCATCGTTACCTCTTACGAATTGAAACATCAAACAAGGAACTATACTATAAAATTCATCCCAAAGATGAGCAACACAACTTTGAGAAACGTATAGAGTGCTTAAGGACATTACAAAAGGTAGGCTTTCAAACCGGAACCGGTGTAATGATTGGTTTACCATTTCAAACCTACGACCAACTGGCCGATGATCTTTTATTCTTTAAAGCTATGAATGTGGACATGGTAGGTATGGGGCCATTTATTGAACACACCGAAACGCCACTTTATAAATACAAAGATGATTTGTGGCCTTTGCAACGTAGGTTTGAAGTGGCACTAAACATGATTGCCTCTCTTCGCCTATTAATGCCAGATATTAATATAGCTGCTGCAACCGCCTTACAAGCCATTGATCCAATGGGACGAGAAAAAGCTCTGCGTTACGGTGCCAATGTGATTATGCCAAACATCACACCAACTACGCATCGAAAAGATTATACGCTCTATGAAAATAAACCTTGCACGGATGAAGGCGCCGAGGATTGCTCAAACTGCCTAAGTATCAGAGTTGAGATGGCAGGTAGAGAAATTGGCTATAACCAATGGGGTGACTCAAAACACTTTTTTAATCGACAAATCGACAAACAATAGTGCCACTTTCTTAGTTATCTATTGAAACTATACCATCGTGAATAAACCAGAAAACCACATACTAGTAATATTTGGTGCTTCAGGCGATTTAACCTATCGCAAATTGGTACCTGCAGTGTTTGATTTATTTGATCAGGATTTATTACCAAAGCAATTTGCCATACTTGGTTTAGGACGAACCGATTTAAGTGATCAGGAATTCCGCACTAAGATGAAGGAAGGAATTATCCTGTTTGCATTAAACAAACCTGAGAGCGAACAAAAATTAGATGAGTACCTTGAGAAATTGCACTATTTCTCATTCGACACCAAAGATCCGGATGAATATTGTTTGCTGAAAGGTAAACTGCGCGAGTTGGATGAACAATACAAAACAGGGAACAACTTTATCTACTACTTGGCTACGCCGCCAAGTATGTACAGCATTATACCTGAGCAACTTGCAAAACAAAATTTAAATAGCGAAGAGGATGGATTCAAACGCCTTATCGTTGAAAAACCATTTGGCTATGATTTAAAAACAGCTCAAACACTAAATACAAAATTATTACAAGACTTTAAAGAAGAGCAGATATACCGAATAGACCACTATCTTGGCAAGGAGACTGTACAGAATCTTCTGGTGACACGATTTTCAAATGGCATATTTGAACCGCTTTGGAATCGCAACTACATTCATCATGTGGAGATTACTGGTGCCGAAAACATCGGTGTTGGGAATCGTGGCGGCTATTACGAAGGATCGGGTGCCATGCGCGACATGGTTCAGAATCACCTATTACTTTTAGCAGGGCTGGTAGCCATGGAACCACCTGCCTTGATAGATTCTACTAATATTCGAAACGAAATTGCAAAGGTTTTTCACTCACTCCGCCCCATCAAAGAAGAAGAAGTTTCGAAATATGCTATTCGTGGACAATATACAGCATCAAAAATAAAGGGAGAGCAAGTAAAAGGCTATCGCGAAGAACAAGGGGTTGATCCGGACTCTCGCACTGAGACTTTTGTTGCCATGAAACTATTTATCGACAACTGGCGCTGGGCTGGTGTACCGTTTTATATCAGAAGCGGAAAAATGCTACCAACACGTGTCACCGAAATAGTGATCCACTTCAAAGCAACACCTCATCATTTGTTTGCTGATAACGAAAGCATATGCAAAAACTACAATCAGTTAGTCATTCGCATTCAACCAGATGAAGGTGTACTGATGAAGTTTGGCATGAAAGTACCGGGAGCTGGTTTTAATGTTCAGAATGTGAATATGGATTTTCACTACAGCGATTTATCTGACACATATTTACCAAGTGCTTACGAACGATTACTACTGGACTGCATGTTGGGTGACGGAACATTGTACCACAGAGGCGATGCAGTTGAAGCTGCATGGAAATTTGTGGACCCAATATTAAAAGCATGGCAAGAAGACGATAGCATACCTGTGCACGGTTATCCAGCAGGCACTTGGGGCCCCGATGTTTCTGATGATCTTATTGAAGAAAATGATATCACATGGCGCTATCCGTGTAAAAACCTATCGAACGATGGAAACTACTGTGAGCTATAGACATAAATAACTAACATTTATTGAGAGTGCGTGCATACTATTAATTAGTTGTCATAGTGAATGAAGAAATCTAATTCCCTATGAACCGACTTATATTAGCATTGATATTGTTGCCCAGCACTTTCTTAATTGCGGCTCAAGAAGAAACCATTGAACACGATTACAAAGGAAACATCATTTTTAGTTGGGCACCTTTGTCTGCAATGGACACCTATTCGCGAATACGACTAGGTGTCGAAATTGGTCTTTCGCAAAGAGTGAGCTTAAGCACTGACATTGGCTTTAATCAGAGTAAATACCAACGAGGATCATACTATCAAAATGATCGCTCGTATCAAGTATTTGAAGTACGTCCCGAATTAAAGTTTTACTTAAACGATAAATACCGGGCGCGTTGGTATAATTCCGTTGAGCTTTTTTACATTGATGTTAAAGAAAATCTGAAAGACGACTATTACTACCAGGATAGAGGTGAAATAAAGGTAAGCTACGATGCCGCTACATACACTCGATTAAAATTTGGCGCGCATTATAAATTTGGCATTAGTTTAAGAATGGGATCCAGAATGGTATTTGATCCGTTTGTGGGTATAGGCATCCGGTTTGTTGAACGTGAATACATTGATGTTGAAGGTGCCATTTCTGATCCGGAGGGAGGCGACATTTGGGACGATTGGCTGTGGAGCGAGGCTCGCAGATATGAAGGCAACTATTGGGGCATCAATATTAGCGCTGGATTTCGTCTAGGTATTTATTTATCGAAATAGATAAACGCTGCTTCCATTGGCATTACAATTCACTTAAATTTAATGAACCTTAAATATGCTCCATTGTTGAACTTTGGATTACTTTTGCAGCCACAACAAACTCAATAGGATTCAATCACAAGCAATGGAGTACAGACGTTTCGGGAAAACCAATAAACATATTAGCACAATCACACTAGGTGGAATGCGTTTCAAACAGGTATGGGAAGAGCCTCGTCACGAAATTCCACGTGCCACACAAGATCACTGCAATCAAATTGTTGACCTGGCAATTAAAAATGGCATTAACCATTTTGAGACAGCTTATGGTTACATGAAAAGCGAAACTGTTTTTGGCAGAACCCTTAATGATGAATTAAATATTGATCGCTCATCGTATTACCTAATGAGCAAGGGCAACTCAGCCACTGCCAATGAAATGCGAAAATTAGTTGATACACAATTAAAAACACTTAAAACCGACTACCTCGATTTTTATGGATGGCATGGAATCAATACAGATGAAATTATAAGCTCTGCTTGTAAGACAGGTGGCCCTGTTGAAGCCTTACTGAAAATGAAAGAGGAAGGCATCATTAAACACGTTGGTTTCAGCACCCATGCTCCACTAGAGGTGATTGAAAAAGCCATATCAACTGATTTATTTGAGTTTGTTAATTTACACTACTATTATTTCTATCAGAGAAATGAGGCGGCAGTAGCATTGGCAAAAGAGAAAGACATGGGTGTTTTCATTATCTCTCCTAACGACAAAGGTGGACAATTATACAAAGCTCCGGAAAAAATACGCGAAACCATTCCTCACTCAACTCCCATCCAATGGAATGCTCGATTTTGCTTGAGTAATCCTGCTGTTCATACCTTATCATTTGGGATGACAGATATTGAACACTTCACCGAAATGAAAGGGATATTTCCAAGTCATACACCACTTAACAAACCAGATAAGGAATCAAAAATAAAATTGGATGAAATGGTTAATGATGATCCATATGCTTTTTACGATGGCTACGATTCGGATCCCAGCATTACAGAAATGAATATTCCGTTGTTATTGCATTGGCGAAAACTATGGAAGTGCTATAACCTTCTTGATTTTGCCCGTTACAGGTACAAGGAACTAAAAACTCCTAACCATTGGGTTCCTGGCGTTTTTGCAACACCCGAAGCAATTAATAAAATGAATTTTTCATCCATACCCAAGAACATTCCGTTAAAAGATATGCTTACAGAATTGCATGAAGCATTCTATCAAGCTCCTGTGGACATTAATAAAATTGATCCAACAAAAATTACCTTGCGCAAATAGAAATTGTATTATTCGAATATTATCAAGATATATATTCCAACACTTTCTGTTTCAGCAAATCCTTACTAATTGGCTTGGTTAAATAATCATCAAACACGCCTTTGTATTTAGCAAGTTCATTTTCTAACACATATGCCGATTGACCAAGAATCGGAATCTTAGGATGCGACTGTTTTATAAGTTTAGCTGCCTCATAACCATCCATAACAGGCATTTTAATATCCATTAAAACAAGGTCTATATTCGGATTAGAGTTACAAGCAACTATCGCATCCTTGCCATTCTTTACATGAATTACAACGAAAGACATACCCGTTAAAATAGCATCTAAGTATAAAAAATTATTCTTAACATCTTCGGCCACCAACACTGTTCTTACTTGCTCACTCTGTTTGACAACGGCACCTTCTTCATCGACTTTAATAATCGGCTCATACGGAATAGTAAAATATATGGTGGTTCCCTTTTCGATCTCCGATTCTAACCAAATCTTTCCTCCTAACAGTTCAACAAAGGCTTTTGATATTGACAAGCCTAAACCAGTCCCTCCAAATTCCCTGCTAATTAATACATCAGCCTGACGAAAACGCTCAAAGATTTTCTCATGAAATTCAGGCTTAACTCCTATACCGGTATCTTTAACGTAAAATTCCAAATCGTTCTTTACCAAGCTACATCCAATTTCTACCGATCCTCTATAGGTAAACTTCAAAGCATTAGCTATCAAATTACTTAACACCTGTGTCAACTTTGTTCCATCAGTATAGATTTCAGCCTCATGATCTTTTAATGACATATTAGAAACCAATTCTACATTCTTATCCGAAGCCTGCTGCTGAAATATCGTTAATAAATCAGCTACAATGAGGTTGACAGAAGCCTCCCCCACATTTTTCTGCTCTTGATTGGTTTCAATCGCTGAAATAGTTAGCACATCAGTTACAATCGATACCAACTGATTACTACTATTTTGTATGATAGAAACGTAGCCCTCTCGCTTCTCTTTAGATAAATCTGGTTCATTTAATAAACCTGAAAACCCGGAAATAGCATTAAGTGGCGTTCTAATTTCATGCGACATATTTTGCAGAAAGGATGTTTTCAAATGATCACTTTCCTCAGCATGCTCTTTAGCTCTTATCAATTCAATTTCAGATAATTTACGCGCAGTAATATCACTTCCAAAACATGACCCACCAATCACCTTCGAATCTTTGATGATGGGATTAAATGAAATTTGAATATAGATATTTCCATTCACCCCTTCTACTATATCCTCAACCGTATATGACTCCCCTGCAAGAACCCTGTCGTATCGAGGTTTCCAGAAACCACGTATAGCTTTTGGCAAGGCATCGATCAAATTAGAGCCAGGAAGTAATAACACTCCAAAAGCTTTATTAAAATCTCGTTGAAAAACTTTATTAATGTAAATAATGTCATACTTGACATCAAATGCCCAAATACTATCCTCTGTTCCTTCGATAATAGCAGTAACATTTGCATTGTTAGCCTCAGCAATTTCCTTAGCTTGCAACAACTCTTCTTCTACTTCTTTACGCGCACTTATATCCCGAAAACTACCAACCAAACATTTCTTACCCTTATATTTCACTTCAAATGGTAATACCTCAACCGGCACTGTTGTACCATCCTTCCGAACTATCAGATTTTCGACCCTATTGGTATGAACTAATTCCTGAGCGTCCTTGGCGTGTTGCTTAAAGGTTTTTTTGGTATAATCCTCTTTTTCGGGAGGATGCAGTCTAGATTGATGTAAACCAACTAATTCACCTCGCGTCATTTGCATCAATTTCTCAGCTGCTCTATTGGCATCCAGAATAAGACTTGTTTCGGGGTCTGCAATAAAAATAGCATCTGCTGCATTTTGGTATAAACTTTTAAACTGCTGCTCACTTTCTTCAGCTTTTACTTTGGCAACAATTAAATCATTCAAAAACTGCTTCTTCTCGGTAATATCGGCAGCAAAAGTAATTACCACATCCTTGCCAAAATAACTTCCTTTTACGGTCCAAACATCTTTAGGAAAAATAGTACCATCTTTTTTTAAACCCCAAAACTCAAAAAATTGTGGCTCGCCATTAAAAGCACGCTCAATCAACTTAGCTACTTTATTCAAATCATTCTTTCCAGGCGCAGAAAGAAACTCCGGTGTTTTTCCAATAAAATACTCACGTTCGTAACCATACAGATCAATGGCACCTTGATTTACATTCACAAAGGTTAAATCCGGATTTTGTATATATATTGCTTGCTTTACAGTATTAAATAAACCGAAGTAATTTATCTCTCTTTCTTTTAAATCCAGTTCTGTTTGCTTCTGATCAGCGATTACTCTATCATAGGTGTTTTGCAAGGAATTATACTTCCGCTGCAAGTCATCAAGTTTTTTCAACAGTTCCTTTTGACTTTTATTTTGATTGTCCATAAGCAGTAATTTGTGGTATTTTGCTATGACTAAAGCTCTCTACCATAAATTTAACTTAAATCAATTAAAAATCAAATACATATAAACCTTTTTAACTAAATATTAATATTATATTTTGAAATCTTCTCTATAAGCCAGTATATACAAAGAGGGTGTCCAAAAAGTATTTTTGTGAACAAGCAAACTTACAGTTTGTTATTTTACTTTCGTTTTACCCCTCCAAACCTCCCCTAAAGTGGAGGCTTAAGTGCGATAGCTATCGCACCCCTTCAGGGGATTTAGGGGTAGTAAAAAAGGATATTTGATTACAAATTAAAAGTAACCTAATTGTAATTTTTACTTTTTGGACACCCTCTTCATCATCTATTTACATTCCAACACTAACTATTTAGGCACTCCTAATTTTGTAAGTATATCTGTTAAAAAACACCATTTGGTAATTGATGATTGAATTAAATTGACAGCTACAAAACCTGCCAAATAAAGCCAATTGATATGTAGGGTGATGGCAAGTAAAATACTTATCAACACCATAGTACCAGCTATCGCCCTAACTATTCTTTCTTGCATAATTCTATTATTTAATATTAATAATTTTCTATATACCCTTATCAACATCAACGATATAGGCATTAATATTACACTGCGGAACTTCAGCTTTACACCGCAATAACTTTTCAAGTAAACTATCAGCTTGGGTATCATCTAAAAAAGCCAAAAAGGCAATATTATTAATACCAATACTTCCTTTACCGAACCAATTGCCCAGACGATGCTGATTCTGCAACTTGCGCATACCTTTCATTTCAAACTCGTTATAATAAGGCACCTGATGTTCGCTAAAATGCTCCTGCAGGCGATCTCTAAATTCTGCAACTGTAATGGCTATTAGTAATTTCATTGTGTCAAGTTTTATTCGTTATCATTCGATTCTGTTTGTTCTGTCTCATTCACCGATTTAACTTCTACATCACCTTCATGCTTTTTACGCTCTGTCATGAAAAATATGAGAGGAACAATAAGTAATGTAAGCACCGTTGAGGCAATGGTTCCGCCCATTAACGAAATAGCTAATCCCTGAAAAATTGGATCGAACAGAATAACAACTGCTCCAATAACCACGGTTCCTGCCGTTAATAGAATTGGCGTAGTTCGCACTGCACCAGCCTCTATTACAGCCTCGCGAAGTGGTACACCTTCATTAAGCCGAATGTTAACAAAGTCGATGAGTAAGATGGAGTTCCGGACCATTATTCCAGCAAGTGCTATCATTCCAATCATTGAAGTGGCGGTAAAGAAGGCATCGAGCAACCAATGTCCCAACACAATACCTACTAAGGATAATGGAATAGCAACCATCATCACAAATGGCACTTTCAAGTTTTGAAACCAACCAACTATCAACATATAAATAATAACTAACACCACAGCGAAAGCTGTTCCCAAATCACGGAATACTTCATAGGTTATTTGCCACTCTCCATCCCATTTTAAACCAAAATTACTTTCATTAAAAGGTTGTCCATTATAAAACTCTTCTATTGAATAACCTTCTGGCAAATTAATTTCATCCATTCGATCACTCATATCCAATATGGCATACACAGGACTTTCCAGATCACCTGCAACATCCGCCGTAACATAAACCACTTGCTTCTGGTTTTTCCGGAAGATACTTTTGTCATTGAGCACTTCACGCACATTCACCATGTCGCCAATAGCCACCATATCACCTCGCGATGACACAAGGTTAATTTTCTTCAAATCATCAATGTTTGTTCGGCTATCTTCAGCTAAGCGCAAGGTAATACCAACCTGTTGATGATCGTTCTCAGCATACAGTTGCGATACTGTAGCACCACGTAAAGCCATGTTCATCGCTTGAATGATCTGCTGTGGAGCTATACCTGCCATCATCGCTTTTTCTTTATCCACATCAAAGCGATACTCTAATTGGTCATCTTCCATCATCCAATCCACATCAACCACACTTTCGGTGGTCGCAAACAGATTTTTAACCTGTTGGGCAACATCTTTTTGAGCTTCATAATTCGGACCATAAATTTCTGCGACAAGTGTAGACATTACCGGAGGACCTGGTGGTACTTCAACCACTTTTACGTTGGCATTAAAGCGCTCTCCTATAGACTGTAACCCCGGACGTAATTCCTTGGCAATATCATGTGACTGCAAATCACGTTCTTTTTTCGAAACCAAATTAACCTGTATATCGGCTACATTTGAACCACGGCGCAAATCATAGTGACGCACTAAACCATTAAAGTTAATAGGGGCCGATGTTCCTACGTATGTTTGGTAATTGGTTACCAACTCATGACTTCTTAAATAAGCAGCTAACTCTTTGGTAACATTAGCCGTTTCTTCAAGCGTAGTACCTTCAGGCATGTCAATCACCACCTGGAATTCGTTTTTATTATCGAAAGGTAATATCTTAACTGTTACAACCTTGAACAAGAACAAACTAGCCGAGCCAAATAATAAAAGTGTAACGCCAATTATAAACACCCAACGTTTCATAGGGCTTTCAATCATAGGGCGCATTGTTTTATCATACATCCTGTAGATGAAGGTATTCTCAAGTGAATAATCCTTTTCACCATCAGTAGAATCGTCGTGTTTTAACAATCGATAAGCCAACCAAGGTGTAATCATCAGAGCCACCAACAATGAGAATATCATTGCAATGGATGCACCAATCGGCATCGGACTCATATACGGCCCCATCATTCCAGACACAAATACCATCGGAATAACAGCCGCTATTACCGTGAATGTTGCTAAGATCGTAGGATTACCAACCTCATCGATGGACCGCAGTGCCGCTTGCCAAAATGGCAATTGTTTCATTTTAAAATGGCGGTGCATATTCTCCGCTATAATAATGGAATCATCCACCACTATACCTGTTACAAATACAAGCGCAAATAGTGTGATACGATTCAATGTGTAGTCCATAAAATAGTAACTAAACATTGTTAGAGCAAAGGTAATTGGTACTGATATAAATACGACCAATCCACCACGCCAACCCATGGCAAGCATCACCACAAAGGTTACTGCAATAATGGCACCCAACAAGTGCATTAACAACTCACCAACCTTGTCAGACGCTGTTTCTCCATAATTACGAGTCACCTCTACCTGAATATCAGCCGGAATTAAATTGCTCCCCAACTGCTCCACTCGCTTATTAATCTGCTCTGCTAAACGCATCGCATCAGCTCCACGTCTTTTTGCAATTGAGATAGTTACGGCAGAATATTCACCTTTGTATGTTTCTTTTTCTTCGCTTGCTTTTCCATAACCGAAAGCAACATACGAATTAGGTACAGCAGGTCCATCAATAACTTGCGCTACCTGATGCAAATAAACGGGTGAATTTTGATAAACACCAACAATTAGGTTAGCTACCTCATCGGCTGTTTCAAAAAACTTACCAGTTCGAACGACGT
The DNA here is from genome assembly GCF_050589805.1 of Carboxylicivirga fragile. NCBI lineage: Bacteria > Pseudomonadati > Bacteroidota > Bacteroidia > Marinilabiliales > Marinilabiliaceae > Carboxylicivirga > Carboxylicivirga fragile. The sequence continues at coordinate 27,965 of NZ_JBNGOY010000008.1, forward strand.
ATTCCTCATTACTTTGATTAAAACTTCCGGACGACACTTGCTGGTTAGCAGCCTGAAGCTGTTGAGTAATCATCAATGGATCAGACTTAAATACGCCCATCTTATCGCGATCAAGAACTACTTGAATCTCACGATTACGTCCACCTATAATTTTAGTCTCTGAAATATCAGTTATTTTTTCAACTTCAGAGCTTAATTCCTGAGCGACGCGCTTTAATTGATAATCATCGTAATGCTCGCTCCAAAGTGTTAAACTCATTACTGGAACATCGTCAATTGAACGTGTCTTAATCAATGGAAGCGTTACCCCAGCAGGCATTTGATCCATGTTTTTCATTATCTCATTGTAGAGTTTTACCAAGCTGCGCTCAATATCTTCACCTACATAAAACTGAACAATCAACATGGCCTGTTCGGGCAAGGACTGGGAATACACATACTCCACACCTTTAACATTAGAAATAACCTTCTCGATAGGTGTAACAATCTTCGATTCAATTTCTGACGGACTGGCTCCCGGATAGCCAATAAAAATATCGGCAATAGGCACATCAATCTGTGGCTCCTCTTCGCGAGGCGTTAAGTAGGAACTATACACTCCTATTATCACAAAGACCACCATCAAAAGTGGTGTCAACTTTGATTTTATAAACATTCGGGCTAGTGTCCCGGCAATACCTGTTTTCATATGATAATATTTTCTTTCAATTGTCTCCCGATAGCTATCGGGATGGAACTCGCCAGCAAAGTCATTCTCGTGTGTGAGAATTATTCGCTCATGGCTCGTTTCATCTGTTATATTTATTTTTATTGCGGAACAATTAATTTAAATTCAATTCGGCTCCATCGTAAAGACGGCCATCAGCTTTAACAACTAACTTTGAGCCCTCATTCAAACCTGATAAAACCTCGATTTTATCTCCATACTTTTTACCTAAACGTACCCAACGGAGTAATGCTTGGTTGTTTTGACTTACAATCCAAATACCTTGTAATTGGCCTTGCGTAACAAGTTGTTTTTCTTCAACGAGTATTTTCTCCTCTTTTCCTTTTAACAAATCAACATGTGCAAACATGCCACTTCGTAATTTCTCGACTTGACCAGGCATCGGCAACAATGTAATAACAGCATCAAATTGAGAACCTGAAAAACGACTCGATGGACTTACACGAGCAACCATACCAGGTACAGGTTGGGTTAAAGTTCCAACACGAACTTCAACCGTATCACCCTTCTCAACCATATAAACTTCTGATTCTGGAATTTTTACATTTACTTCAAACAAATCAGGTGCTTCGATGGCTAATAATGGCATACCAGGATTCGCCATATCGCCCGCATCAACAAATTTTTGAGTAATAACACCACTATATGGCGCTACAATATTGGCATACGACAGCATTTCAAGCACTTCTTCTTTGGCTTTCTGTGCCATCTCAAGTTGCGCCTTTGTCATTTCGTAATGAACAGTTATATCATCCAGTTCTTTTTGAGTGGCACTTTTACTTTCGAATAAGACAAGTAACCTTTTATGGTCATCTGCAGCATGTTTATTGGCTGCTTTAGCTTGGATAATATTAGCTTCAACTTGTTTCTTTTTGGCCAAAATATCGTTACTTCTTATGGAAATTAACAACTGCCCCTTATTTACAACATCTCCTTCACCAACATGAACTTTACTAATTTGCCCCATTAAGCGGGTACTTAAAGTAGATTGATTAACCGATGCCATTGCTCCCGTAAAATGATACTTCTTAGCAACAGTTGATTTTGTAACAACTTCCGTTTGAACGTTCATGCCATTTGTTTTACTAGACTCATCAGCCTTACCCTTTCCGCACGATTGAGCCAGTATGGCAACTACCAGCAATGACATAAATACATTTAATACTTTCATATTTTAGATTTTTTTATTGACTTATTGATTATGACTTTAGTAATTGAACGAAAATCTCAATTACTCTTTATTTAATGGATTATTATTGATTTGATTCTGATACCAATAATTGATATTTAAAGACCGCTAAATTATAATTATAGATAGCATTGAGTTGCTGCAACTGACTACCTTCAGCCTTGGTTTCACTCATCAATAAATCGCTTGTACTCTCTAAACCTTGATTGTAACGGTTTGATCGAATTCGTAATGATTCCTTGGCTTGATCGGCTGCCAATTGATAAGTGATAAGCTGACTCTCGGCCAAAACAATTGCTCGAGAAGCCTTGGACAACTCCATATTTTCCTTCTCTATATAATCATCGTAATTAATTTGTGCTTTAGAATAATCGGCCTTTGCTTTATTTACCTTACCTATGTTTCGGCCTCCATTAAAGATGCGCCATTGCAACTTAAGACCAAGCATATAACTATCTGCACTGAAACCACCAAAATCAGAATCGTTTAAATTATAAGCACCAAAGGCATTTACACGCGGAGCAAATTTCATCAATTCGCTTTTCGACATTTTTTTGTAGGCATCAACCCCGTACTGCATGGCCAAAACATCTGAACGATTGAAAATCGTATTCGCTGTATTAAAGGTAAAGCTCACTTGCTGAATGGAATCACTTATTTGAATCGCTTCATTTAATTGGCGCCCCAATAAGAAGTTCAAAGTTTCACTAACCGTATTCACATCATTTTCGGCTTCCTTTAACTTTGCATCTTGTTCGTACTTTCGAACTTTGATCGACATCACATCAGCCTCTTTCATATAACCTTGTCTCAAGTTATCTTCACCCATCTTTAAATAATTCGCAGTAGCAACTTGTGCTTTTTTCATGACTTCAACCTTATTCTGGGCAAGTTGAAGCGCATAATACGTTTGCTTTACCAAGTACGCTACATAAGAACGAGTATACTCCGTTTTGTGTTCTACTGCTTTAAGCTGATTATTAGCAGCTCCTTTTCCCATCCAAGCATCAACATTTACAAGCGGTTGCTCAACCAATACTTGTGTATTGAAATGATTGGTTCTACCTGGTGAATTAATCACAGCTGGATCAAAATCGGCCATGGTTACATTTTGCTGCTGCAACTTAAACCCAAATGCGTTTAATGGATCGTTTGACACTGCATAAGCACTCGATAGCTCAATCGATGGTAAAAATGCAGCGAGCGCCTGTTGATTATTTGCCTTAGCTGCTTTAACATCAGAAAGTGCTTTCAACACCTCTCTGTTATTTTCATCTGCCAATTGTAGGGCTTCTGTCAGGCTCAATGTTGGCTCATTATTCAATTGCTGAGCCTTGGCTCTATCTGGCATCCCCATTAAGGAGATTAGTAATAAACTTATAAAAACTGTTCTGTACATATTATTTTCTTTTCAACTTTGAGAGTTCAAAACTATATCTAATTTTCTACATATACAACATTCTAGATGTTTGGATGTTTAATAATTTCTCTAAATTACTTTATATGAGTATATTATAATTTTATACTTTAAGACACTTTTGTCTTTTTTATGAAACACTAACAAAAAAAACACCCAATCAATTCAGAATTGATCAACAAAAAGCAGGACTAACCAAACTATAAATGTTAAATTAAATATACCTGTTCGACAGTTCATTATCTTACCTCAAAGTTCTTCAAACGAGTCGCAAATGAATTAATAGACTAAGTGTTAATATATAGATAGTAATATAAAGTTGTATTGCAGAAAATATAATGAACATCATTATACATCTAATTGTCTATTTATATAAGTTAACTTTGTTTCGATATAATAGAAGACCTATGAAAAACGTACAGGTATTTTCAGATAAAAAAACCTTAGCAAAACAATTCGGCGATTTATTAAGCAAGTTATCGCTTGAAAAAAAAGAAGTTTATATAGCCTTATCTGGTGGTAGTACACCCAAAGCGATTTTCGAAGTTTTATCGCATGAATACAAGAAAAAAATAGATTGGTCTAATCTTCGCTTTTTCTGGGGCGACGAGCGTATCGTTGAAGCCACTGATCCGGAAAGTAATTTTGGAATGACTCGCGAACATTTATTTGATCACGTAAGCACAAAAGCAATCAATATTTTTAGGGTAAAAGGTGAATTATCACCTGATGAAGCTGTTGACGATTACATAGATGTTATTTCTGAAAATGTGCCTCAGGCAAATGATCTTCCTCAATTTGATCTCATATTACTAGGCATGGGTGATGATGGGCATACTGCCTCCATCTTTCCACATCAAATAGGATTATGGAATAGTGAGAATATTTGTGAACTAGCCCAACATCCGGAATCAGGCCAATTTAGAGTCACCTTAAGCGGTAAAGTTATTAACAATGCAAAGCAGATAATATTTTTGGTGACAGGTAACAACAAAGCTAAAAAAGTTAAAGAAATCATCAATGAAGAGGAAGTTGCAAAAAACTACCCTGCAGCTTTAGTAGATAAAAGTAAATGCACTTGGTTCTTAGATAAAGAGGTAGCTTCACTACTATAACTCTATTTAACCATCATTTCCAATGCAAATAAACATAAGTTAGAAATAAAGAAATTAAATCCACTTGTTTGACATAAACCACAAACTTTCAATCATTTTTTCCGTAAATTAGATTACACATTTCAAAAAAGTGCATGACCAACCAAAAACCAAGTATATTATTAGTAGATGATTCGCCTGTTAATATCGACATCTTAAAAGATTCCTTGGCGCGTTATAATCTATACGCTGCTGGTGATGGTGATACTGCACTTGAAATAGCATTCTCTCGAAACAAACCAGATCTTATATTACTGGATATAATAATGCCAGGGCTTAACGGCTACGAAGTTTGCAAGTTCCTTAAGACAAACGAACTAACAAAGGACATTCCCGTTATATTCATTACGGGACAAAACGATCCAGAAAGTATTATTAAAGGCTTCGAAGCAGGTGCTGTCGATTTTATTACAAAACCATTCAACACATTAGAACTTAAAGCGCGCGTAAAAACGCAGATTGCTATAAAAATGGCGCGTGATCAAAACCAAAGGTTAATTTGGAAGATTGGCGCCATGAATAAGAAGTTAACGGATAGCATTAACTATGCACAAAAAATCCAAAATGCCAGTTTACCAAAAGAAGAGTATTTAAAAGAAGTTCTTCCTGAACACTTTATCCTATTGAAACCACGCGATGTGGTTAGTGGTGATTTTTATTGGGTTGGAGAAGTGGGAAGCAAAGTAATTGTTGTTGCGGCTGATTGCACCGGACACGGTGTTCCCGGTGCTATTATGAGCATGTTTGGCGTTGCGTATCTTCATGAAATTATTGGTAAAAATGAAGAAACACAGCCAGCCAAAATACTGAATGAACTTCGAAGAATTGTGATTGAATCGTTGCAACAACATGAAGAAAGTGAAGTCAAAGATGGAATGGATATAAGCATTGTAAGCATTGACAAGAAGAAAAATGAACTACAATTTGCCGGGGCATTCAACCCAATTATACTCGTTCGCAATAACATGTTAAACATTTATCCGGCCGATCACATGCCTGTATCCTATGGTGAAATTGATCGCTCTTTCAGAAATCACACCATCAAATACGAAAATGGAGATTGTCTTTATATGTACTCAGATGGTTACGCTTCTCAATTTGGCGGACCAAAAGACAAAAAGTTAATGCAAAAAGGATTCAAACAACTTATACTTGACAATCATTCTCATCCAATGCAGGAGCAAAAGACTATTTTTAATAACTTCTTCGAAGATTGGAAAGGATTTAACGATCAGATTGATGATGTTTTACTAATAGGAATTAAACTATAACACTCTACTTTTCTGTCCGTTAACAATCATTCAATTATTTTTTTCAAAAATAGGTAGGGGTAAACTGTTTTAAAAGATGTCCTTTAAGCGACAACGAAATAATAACAGTTAAACCTATATACCATGAAAAATTTAATTAATCATTCCAGTCGCATCAGTCGTTCATTAGTACTGATAACATTGTGCCTTTTTACATTTACAGCAATTACATCAGCAGGTAACTTGTTTAAAAAAGCTCAACAAACCGACACCTTATCTTTCATAACAGTAAAAGGTGTTATTCTCGATGAAAATAATAACGAACCTTTAGTGTTCGCAAATATTGGAATTGAAGGAACAAACATTGCAACCGTAACAAATTCAGAAGGTGCATTTGGACTAAAAGTACCGAAGGAAATGGCAAATAAAAACTTGCAAGCATCTTACATTGGGTACAAAGGAAAAACCCTCGCAATTAAGGACTTAAAAAACAGCAAGAACAAAATAAGGTTAGAACTACTAACTGTTTCTCTTGATGCCATTAATGTTTTTCCTAAAGATGCCAACCTCTTGATTCGTGCGGTACTCAACAGGAGAAATGAAAATTACGTACAAGACGAAAGTTTAATGACCGCTTTTTATCGCGAAACAATAAAGAATAGACGCAAATATGCCTCTCTTTCAGAAGCTGTAGTAGAAGTGTATAAGCAAGGTTATAGTAACGATAGATATGATGCCGTTCGCCTACTTAAAGGTCGTAAGAGCGCAGATTATTCAAAACTTGACACTCTTCTATTTAAATTACAAGGAGGGCCATATTCAACATTGATGCTCGATATCATGAAGAATCCTTACATGATATTAGCGGAAGATGCTATTGAGGATTATACTTTTAAGATTTCGAATGTAACTCGTGAAAATGATCGTTTACTTTATGTTTTAGAGTTTAAACAACAAACTTGGATTGATGATCCATTGTTCTATGGTAAATTATACATAGACTCGGAAAAACTAGCAATCGTAAGTGCCAACTACATGGTTAACACCGAAGACAAAGCCGCCGTTGGACGTATGTTCATCAAACGAAAGCCAGCAGGTGCCGATGTTTATCCAACGGAAGCCAATTATTTAGTGACTTACCGTGAAAGTGATGGAAAATGGATGTATGCTTACTCACGAGGTGAAATAACCTTTAAAGTAAAATGGAAAAAACGACTATTTAACTCAGTATATCATACCGGAATTGAAATGGCGGTTACTGACTGGAAGAAAACATCTCAAAAACGTTTCAAAGGATCGGACAGAATGAAAATGAATGTTGTGATGAGCGATGCAGAACTAGGTTTTGCTGATGAACATTTCTGGGGAGCATACAATGTAATTGAACCAGAAAAGTCAATAAATTCAGCTATCAAGAAAATACAAAAGAACTTATCAAAACTTGAAGAATAAATCACTTTCCACCACAGAGTTTAATTTTTAAATAGAGACATGAAAGCCAAATCCAGAAGGGTTTGGCTTTTTAATTATGCTCTATCCGCTTATTAAGCACCTTTAATTCTCTTACTAAAAAGAAGGAAACTACGATAGCTGATATAGTATCAGAAATAGGCCCAGCTAACCATACGCCATCGAGACCTAAATATTTCGGAAGAATAATAATGACTGGCAAAAGAACAATAACTTGGCGCATTAAAGATATTAACGAAGCCAAACCAGCTTTTCCTGTCGACTGAAAGTAATTACCTGTTATAACTTGAAAACCAATCAAGGGTAACGCCATCAGAAAGATGCGCAATCCTCTCACGCCTATTTCCAACAACTGTAGATCCTCGGTATTAAATAATTTAATAATTGTACGAGGGAAGAATTCACCCAATAAAAAACCAATGATTGAAATTAAAGTGGCAAACCAGAGGCTCAGCACAAAAGTTTGTTTAACCCGACTAAAATCCTTCAGACCATAATTAAAGCTGATTATTGGTTGAGCCGCCATATTAATAGCAATAATTGTCATCACCAATAGCATAGCGATACTCATTATAATTCCCATTGCCCCCACTGCAATATCACCACCATATTTAACCAACTGTACATTAAAAGCACCGAAAACAACACTTGAGGCCAACTGCATCGAAAAAGGCGCAAAACCTATACTTAAGATGTACCAAACAATATCCCATTTAATGGAAAAATTACGGGCTCGCAAACGAATTACTGAACGACTACTACGAAAATGTGCAATCACCCAAATACAAAGAGCAATTTGAGATATTACAGTCGCATATGCTGCCCCCTTTACGCCCATATCTAAACCAAAAATAAAAATAGGATCCAATACAAGATTCAATCCTGCACTGATAAGCATTGAATACATCGCCACCTTAGCACTTCCTTCAGAACGAATTAAATTATTAAGGGAATATCCAACTATATTGAACAATGTTCCTGCTAAAATAATATCGAGATAATCATTGGCATAAACATATGTTTCTTCATTAATACCAAAAAAGATAAGAAGAGGTTCCTTAATAGCAAAGCCAAGTAGCATTATTGACAACGAAACAACAACCATCAACACAAAGGAATTACCTAGTACCTTCTCGGCCCGCTCAAAGTCTTTCTTGCCTAAGTTAAAAGAGATACGTACCCCCGCTCCAACACCTATGAGCATACCAAAAGCCATCATAATTACCATAATAGGAAAAACAGCACTTAAGCCAGATAAAGCTAACGCGCCAACACCTTGACCTATAAAAATTCGGTCAACAATATTATACAATGAGTTGATAATTACTCCAGCAAAAGCCGGCAAAAAATACTTAAATAGTAATTTTGGTATCTGTTCAAATTCAAGCTCTCTAACGTTGCTCTCAGACATATATAGGAATTGTAAAACAAAACTAATAAAACAAGCGATAAGTCTGCATCTATTAACCAAAAAAGAGTTCTTCAAAAAATCCTAATAAACACATACCCCAACACTTAGCAAATACAATTAAAATGCGATAAAATCTTTTCTGAATTTTAGCAAAATACTTTTGATGATTTGAGTTGAATGTTTATCTTTGCAACGCTTTTGAAAAAAGGCACAAGGCTGGTCCCGTAGCTCAGCTGGATAGAGCATCTCCCTTCTAAGGAGAGGGTCTCAGGTTCGAATCCTGACGGGATCACAAAAGCGGGGATTTTGTCTTTATTGACGAAATCCCTTTTTTTATGCCCTTCTGTGTACCTTGCCAACTCAGGGATTAGAGAGAAAAAAGAATTTACACGTGGGGTTCGAACTTGGTTGTTTTCGTGATTGTAGTAAATTCCTTCGGGGAATAGCAAGTTTTGGAATACTTTCTTACTGTCAATACTTAGTGACTCCCACATATTCAATAAATTAGAACTTATTTTGGCGACAAATTTCAGTGCCTTATTGAGGTTCGAACTATAATTACCAGTTGCATTTAATTCTTGCTCAATTTCGACGATTTCTTTCTCGAATTTCGGCTTAAATTTATCATATAAGGAGCGGTCTATTTCTCCGATAACAAATCTCTCTTCGATTGCATCCAGTTTCTTTTGCACTTCACTTCTTTGTGCTTTTAGTTTTTTTGAGTCTTCACTTTTCGTTTTAAAAAATACATTCATTTGTTCTGATAATACGACCTTGATAACTTCTTGCTCATCTTTGTCGATATGAAAAGCAGAAACTAAATTCTGAAACATCTGATGCAATGATTTGGCACTTTTATTCACTCTGCAACCTTTCGTTCTGCATTTGTAATAGTATATGCCTTTCTTCTTTACCAAATAACCGGTCATTGGAGTTCCACATTTCTCACACTTTGTAAATACCTTTAGTGGAAGACTCTCATTGTCTTTATCATGTACAAAGCCATGAACCCTATTTTCCTGACGAATATTATTTACTTGTAAAAACAAATCACGAGTTACCAAGGGTTCATGCCGCCCCTCAATAACCTCACCCGGTAGCATTTTGCTTGTAATTAAACCACAGTAAAACGGATTTGTAAATAGGTTGTGTAATCTTTTTTCAGAAATATCAACGCCCAATGTTTTTAATTTACGAGATATTTCTGCATTAGGAGTTTGTTTATATGCTTTCCATTCAAAAGCCTTCTTTAATATTTTACCTTCATCATTCACTACTAAATTACGCTCAGTTGCTTTTCCTTTATTAAGGTCAGTATAACCTCTTGGAGCAGCCCAAACCCAATGACCTTTCATTAACAGTTCTTTCATTCCGGTTACCACTTTATCTCGTCTCAACTCATTGTCCATCTGACCGAAAAGAAACATTATATTCTGCTGAAATGCACCTGAAGGAGTTGTTGGGTCAAGTTCCTGTGTGACAGCTAATGTTATAATACCATGCTTTTTAAGCAAATCATTGGCAATGGAAGCTCCATTGATGCCAGAACGAGAGAAGCGTTCATAAGAATATACTATAACGTAATTGATGCTTTTTGAGCGTTTTAAAAAGGTGAGCATACGGTTAAATTCTTTTCGGTCATCGGTTTTAGCAGATTCGTACGTTCCACCAAAATAACCAACAATATTTAGCCCTCTTTTACCTGCAAAATTTTCACAATATTTTTTTTGAGAACTAAGACTTGTATTATCCTCTTGGTCTGCCGACGATACTCTTGTATAAATCACGGCATTATTACCTTCCTTGAATTTTTCAGGAATTTTCGGTGCAAATTGTTGAAAAAGGGATAAATTACTCATAGACTTCATTTTTAGACTTACTCTCTACAAATATACTGATTCCCTGGATTTTAAATAATACTAAAGTTCGCACTCTATAACTTCTTCCTTAGATAAGGACTCAAGAATCAATAAAGAAAAGGCTTCCGCATAATTAAAAAGGTCATTGTATTCCTGCTCTGAAATATCCTTGTATTTATTTCTTCTTTGTAATTGCCCTATAGGAAGTCGTTGTTTTGCTCTCATAGTGGCTTCCTGAATAGTATCTGAATCCGGCTTTTGCATAATTGTTTCAATAATTATGCTGTAAACCTATGTAACTTGAAGTGTGCAGATTGGTTAGAATATGGTTGATTTGGCTAGAATTGGCTGAATGTGGTTATTTTTGATTTTTTGTAAGTGAAAGTGCATTAAATAAGGGTAATAACTTATAGCTTCATTTGCTTTTATTATTTGTACTTATTCTTAATTTCAGCATCAACATTATGGATAGATTAAGCAAACCATGTCATCATCTTCTTTATATAATATAGGTCAATAATCATTTCATCACTTTTATTTGTAATTCCATAGCGGAATGTTGTTCCAGCTGGGTCAAAGTCAACAAATGCAAGTATTATATTTTCAAACCACTTCGGTGGGGTAACTTAAAAGATTCTGAAAGAAGTACCTTAAACTCTGTGTAAAGAACTTTGAGGTTATGAATTTTACATTCGTTTGGGAGAGAATTGATTTTGCCAATTAATTTATGTTTGTGGTATAATTCAATAGCGTGTCGGTAATTATAAATTGCAGGGTAAATGAAATCAATGTTATAATCATTAATGCCATTCTGAACAAATGCACCTCCTGCTTTTTTATATGAATCTGCAAGTGAAGTTTTATTTTATAACTTTTTTAATTTCAGCCTTGATTCGCATTAGTAATACACTATTACATTATTTGTGAATTTTCAGGCTTTGAATATTACCTATCCGAACCATAATGATTGTCAATATAGGCTAACATCTCGCGAGGCTTTAAACTTTGCGTAGAGTTTCCTACCCTAACATAGAAATACTCTTCGTCATCTCTACTAAAAAAAACGGGTTTAGGCGCAGAGTCGCACTTTACAAACAATATCTGTTCACCTTTGTAATTTAAAATTTCACTTTCGATAAACTTTATTAAATCTGCACCGACAGTTTCCTTTAAGAGGTTAAACCAATGCAATAATAATTTATCGTTATTCTTAAAATTATCAGCAGTCAAACCTAATGCTTTACCATCATCATCGATTCCTACCAACAAGTAGCCGCCTTTACAATTTAAATACCCAACAACCGTTTTTAAGCATTGGTTTTCAATTCGCGCTTCGTTTTTTTGGGTGTACAAATTTTTTCGCAAGGTCGATTTAAACTCAATCTCATTGGTTTCACCCAAAGCTATCAACTGCTCAATTTCTTTTTCGGATATAGGCAATGCTTTAGCATCATTCAAAGTTTGAAGTTGCTTTTCTAGTTTCTTCCTTTCTTCTAAAACACGCACTCGGGTTTTTATTCGAGACTTTACTACTTCCGGTTCAAAAGGTTTGGTAATAAAATCCGATGCTCCTAATTCAAATGCCTTTTGCTCATCGAGGGGGGTATTGTTTGATGTCTGAAATATAATGCTGATATCTTTAGTATCTTCGGAACTTTTCAAGATTTTACATACCTCATAACCATCCATCTCTGGCATCATTACATCGAGTAATATTAAATCGGGTTGTGGTTTTTGTTTTGCTATTTCTAAGGCTTTTTTACCCGAGACGGCTGCCTTAAGTTTATATTCTGTGCCTAGCAAATTTTTAAGTATGGTAATATTCTCAGGTACATCATCTACTATCAGAATACTAACTTTATCTTCTTTCATTTATTACTTTTTGTTTTAATCAATACCACCTTACAAACTTAATTGATTTATTACTTCATTGGCAGCATCAAAGTCAAAAGAGTCTAGTGCTTCAAGTGCAGTTTTAAGTTTGTTCTTTAGATCTGGATTTAGGTTTTTATGTAAGATTTCTTTTAATATATCTGCAGCATCTAAATCATTTTCAGTTATTAGTGTTTTTAAATCGTTTAGCTCATCAATAATATCTTCTACATTTTTTATGGGCTGTGAATTATCCTGAGCATTTAAATCATTCAAATTCTCTCTTGCATGAATAAAAGCGCTCAACTCATTTATTACCAAATTCAACTTTAGTTGATAGTTTCTTAGCAAAGGCTCAAAACCCGGATTCAGAATGTTCAATTCAAGCTCTATGGTTGCTTCATGAAGATCTATAGCTCCGATATTACCTGATGTGCCTTTTAGGGTATGAATATAGCGCTTTAACTCATCGGTTGTGGTAAGAAGTTCAGCGAGGTCTTGTTCGAAACTACTATAGCGTTTATGGAACTTTTGGAGCAAATCAGCATACAGCTCTTTATTGTTGTTCACTCTCTTTAATCCTTCGACAATATTAATATGTTCAAATTCAGGAATATTTATTTCTTTCAATTCTACCACCGGCTTATCAATAATTTCAGCTTCAAAGGAGCCTGCTGTTATGTGTTTTTTTAAGGTTTCGTATAAACTATCGGTATCAATGGGTTTTGTAATAAAATCGTTCATTCCCACATTCAGGCACTTTTCTTTTACGCCGGCTATGGCATCGGCCGTCATGGCCACAATGGGTAGGCTAATCAATCCCAAATCTTTACGTATACAAGTTGTAGCAGTATAACCATCCATCACTGGCATCTGAATATCCATAAACACCAGTTGATATTTATGAGCATTTGCTTTAAGTATATCTACAGCTACCTGGCCGTTTTCAGCAACATCAACATTAATACCAGCAGTCTCAATTAGCTCCTTGGCAACTTGCTGGTTTATATCATTATCTTCAACTAGTAAAATCCTTGCACCTTTTAAGGACGCAAGTTTTTCAACCTTCTGAATTAATTCATTTTTATTAAAAACTTTTATAGTATCAATCTTTCCAAATGCGGTCATAATTGCATTTAACAAGGTCGAATGACTTACTGGTTTCACCAATAAACCTGCAATATCCATTTCTTTTACATCTTGGTAAATTTCATCGCTATTATAAGCGGTTACCATTATGATAGAAGGGATTAAGTTCTCACCGAATTTAGCTTTTAAAGCCTTTATGGTTTCAATTCCATCCATTTCAGGCATTTTCCAATCCAACAATAATAAATCAAAGGGGTTTTCAATATGCTGCTCTAATTGTCGAATAGCTTCTGCTCCAGAGTTTACTGCTGTTACTTTAAATGATAAATCTTCTACGGTGTTTGCTAATATTTCTAGAGCAGTAGCATTATCATCGCATAATAACACCTTTAATCCGCGTACATCGGGTGTAGGTTTAAACTTGTCTTTTTTCTGCGATTTTTGCTTTGTAAAAGGCAGGGAAAAACAAAATGAACTACCTTCTCCTTCTTTACTTTTCACCCATATTTTTCCATTTTGGCCATCTACTATACCTTTACATATGGCAAGACCTAAACCAGTTCCTCCATATTTACGAGTGGTAGAAGCGTCGGCCTGAGAAAAGGATTTAAACAGTTTGTTCAATTTTTCCTCTTCAATACCGATTCCGGTATCATTAACCGAAAACTCTATAACTACGTTGTCATCTGTTTCTTCAACCAAGTTAGCGAGTACAGAAATTTCTCCTTGATGTGTAAATTTTATAGCATTATTTACGAGGTTAACTAAAACTTGTCGTAATCGTAAAGGATCACCAACCAAAGAAAGTGGCACATTTTTACCAATCCCTAACACAAATTCAAGTCCTTTTTCATGGGCTTTGTAGGTTACCACATTGGCATTATCTTCAAAAACCTGTTCTAAATCAAATTCAATATTTTCAAAGTTCAGTTTTCCAGCCTCAATTTTAGAGAAATCAAGTATGTCGTTGATAATGCCAAGTAACGAATGCCCAGAGGAATTTATTTTTTTTACATAATCGCCCTGTTTGGCATCAAGATCAGTAGCCAAAGCTAACTGACTTAATCCTATAATGGCATTCATAGGGGTTCTTATTTCATGACTCATAGTAGCCAAAAACTCACTTTTTGCCTTTGTTGCATCTTCGGCAATTTCTTTAGCTTTTTCCAATTCGGCACGATGATTATTGATTTCGGTTACATCTAGATAAGAAGAAAGCAGCACTTTTTCACCCGAATAATCAACTAAAATGGTGGAGAATAAAACAGTTCGTTGCTCTCCCGTACCAAATAGCTTAATATTCAATTCTTGATCTTTTATAGTACCTTCTGCTTTTATCTTTTCAACTACTTTATTTCTATCTTCAATATCTGCATAAGCATCTACGACATTAAATTTGCATAATTGAGTAAAGGATGAAAGTTTCACTAACTTTAAGAAGGCATTGTTTGCTTTTAAAACTTCTCCTTTTACGTTGGTTATTAGCATGGGTACTGGTGACTCATCAATTATTCTTTCCGAAGTTTCTTTTGCAACGATTAAATTTTGTTCCGCTTCCTTTCTACTGGTAATATCTTCTTCAATGATTACAATATGCGTAAGGTTTCCTACATTATCAAGCACTCCTGCCAATGACAGACTACTCCAGAAAGGGCTCCCATCTTTCTTTACGCTCTCTAATTCACCACTCCAGTGTTTTTGGTTTTGTATTTGCTTAAATATTTCATCGTATTCAATTCTACTCAGCACACCAGTTTTTAAAAGTGAATGTGTTTTTCCTATCACTTCTTTTGCGCTAAATCCTGTTACACTGGAGTATTGAGGGTTAACATAGTCTACTATCCCTTCAGGTGTAGCTATGGAAATCATTGCAGGACTTTTTTCAACGGCGGTGAGCAGTTTTTGGTTCTTTTCTTCAGCCTTTTTGCGTTCACTTATATCTCTTGTAAATGCAACGATATGTTCAACCTCTCCAAATTTTATATAAGATGCTGTAACTTCAATAGGGAAAAGTTCTCCACTTTTTGTTTTATTAATTGATTCAAGACTTACGATACCTTCTTTTATTATTTTAGCAGAAAATTGCTTCCAACTCTCCTTGCTAAAGTTCGGGTCAATATCATATACAAATAACTCCAGCATTTCTTCTTGTGAATATTCTAGAGTAGTCCAGCTTTTTTCATTTACATATTTAAATTTTCCGCTATTGATATCGATCCATAGAATGGAATCACCCGCATGATCTAAAGCATATCTCGACAATAACAACTTTTCTTCAACCTCTTTTCTTTTTGTTATATCTGAAAAAGTAATTACAGCTCCCAGACAATTTCCATCTTTCATAATGGGCTTACTGGTATAATCAACAGGAAATGAAGTACCATCTTTTCTCCATAAAACCTCAGTATCCACATGATTTGTTGAGCCCTGTGTATAGGTTTTATACATTGAACAATTCTCAACGGGATACTCACTTCCATCGGGTAATTTGCTATGTATTAGATCATGAATACTTTCACCTATTATTTCACTCTGGCTATACCCCAGCATTCTGGTCGCCGAGGTATTAATGAATGTTGTCCTGCCGTTTAAATCAACCCCAAGTATTCCTTCGCCTGCTGATTCAAGAATAAGACGGTTTTTCTCCTCCGTTTCTTGCAATTCAGCCGTACGTTCCTCCACTTTTTCTTCAAGTTCTTCTTTGCTTTTTAATAAAGCCCCAACTGCAGTTTTTCTAATATAAAAATTAGCAATCTGTCGAGCAATAGCCTCTATTAAGAGCTGCTCTTCTTTCATAAATGGCCCAATATCGGAAGTTGGTCTTTCTTCAGTATAATAAACTTCAATAGAACCAGACACCTCTCCGTTAATTGATATGTCTTCTTTTTGACTCCAGGCACCTGCAATAAAATTGTCAGATAAGTATTCCTGATTTAAGAAAGAAATCTTTGCACAAGTAATGTCAGGGTATTGCCAAGAAGGTGGTATAATATTTACAGTTTTATTCAATAAATCATTTATAGTTGTACCCTCATCGTCTATAATTTTATAAATTTCATATAGACAATTGAGCTCTTTAACTCTTTCGCCAACTTCATGAATGAGTTGCTTTTGTGATTCTTCAGTTAACTTCTGCTTACTAATATCTATATGCGTACCGATTGTCTTCGTTGTTATAGAATTATCCTCGTTCCGCAGAGTTCTTGCCCTTGACCAGATCCAAACCCAACTACCATCTTTATGCTTCATTCGGAAAACACTTTCATACATTCCAACTGAACCACCTTCAAGGTAGCAAGTAAATAAATTGGCCGCTTTTTCTTTATCATCAGGGTGTAATAAATCTACCCATACTTTATTTAGGTTGTCATTTCCAGACAAATCATAATCTGCTGCACTTCGACCTAACATTGTAAAATACTCCTTACTGCACCATAAGAAGTTAGTTTCTGAGTTAAACTCCCAGGCGCCCGTATTCGATGATTCTATGAGTGCCCTGTACCGTTGCTCTTTTTCTATGAGTTCCTGTTCTCTCTTAACCAGTTTGGTATTCATCAAGTTGAAGGACTTTGCCAAATAACCAACCTCATCTTCTGAGTTAGTTTCTATAATTGTATTGTAGTCTCCATCGGCAACATTCTTAACTGCTGTATTAAGTAATTTAATTGGCTTGGCAATGGCTCTAGAAATCAATACAATAACAATTATAAGTACAGTAATAACAAACAATAGAATTAGTAATTGATTCAGAATTTCTGCTCTAACCTCTTCAATTGCATTGTACTCGCTAATACCCAGATAAACCTTCCATGGAGCACTATTTATTGGAATATAGTAAAGCCAATTCTCATTTTTAGTTTGGTTGCCTATGTATTCAAATTTACCCGACACATCGGTTGAAAATAGGGATGGAAGGCTATCAGCAATGTCATAAGAATACTCAATATTATTTTTATAATGGTTTTGACCTACCAGATTAGGGCGTGTTGAATTGTATAGGAAAGTCCCTTTTGTGGAAACTATATAGTATTCTAATTCATCAGAGGTATTAATCTCCATTAAAACGGGTAATTCAGCCAAATGTAGATCAAGGGTTATTACAGCCCAAACTTCTTTTTCATGGTAGATAGGGACACTATATGTGCATAATAATTCATTGGTAATACCCTCATCAAAGTAGGGTTCTGTCCAGACTGATTTGCCAGCATCTGCGGCCTTATTAAACCACTCTACATCGGCTTGCATATAATCAATCTCATTGGCTAAGTCTAATCGTAAGAGTATTGAATCTGGTTTGTAGACATAAGGGCCATACAGCCTTTTTTTCTTGTCGTAATCATATTCATTAAACAATAAGGCAGAACCATAAATTAAGCTGTCTGATTCGACAATATTTTCGAGTAAGTTATAGATTTCATCCTCATTTACACGATCCTTATTTAAAAGCTCTCTCCTTGCTTCTCTCAGAATTTCTGTTGCATCAAAAAGATTCTTGTCGATTTTCTCAGCAAACTTATAGCTTAGTGTAGCCAATTCGGCATCTGTTTTTTGCTCAGTAATTTTCTTTAAATGATTAATGTCTGCAATAGAATCTACAATGTAGATTAGTATTACCGGAATTATTATTCTGATTATTAGTCTCCATTGGATAGTAGAATTGAAAATGTTCTTTTTTTCAAAATTATGCCATAACCATGAGAATAAGCCGATACTCATAATAAAAAAAGAAATTGAAGTATTGATCGACATCCTTGTCCAGTGCCCCCAACCATAAGCAGCTTCAAGACCAATGAAATAGCCTACCAATGAAATACTAGCAATTAAACCGATTACACCACTAATGGGAAATAGAATATAATAAAAGTACTTCTTAAATAATTTTAAAGAATAAGCTATAAGACCGAAACACGCTAAAGTAAAGCAGATAGCAGTATTCATCCCCATTCTACCAGGAGATGAGGTTTTTATGAATATATAATCTTCCAGAAATAATTCATCGATGCCAATTTGTACATTGAATAAGTATTCTATAATAGTTAATGTGGCAATAATAAAAACGGCCAAAGATGGTATTACAGCTACTTCTTTCTTGTTCTGTAAAATGAGGATTATTGACAGTCCCGTAAGAAATATACTTAAAGCTGTATTAAAGTGTGTTGGAGCATAAATGATATTAATTTGAGTAATTGTTTGGTTTTTTATCAACCAACCTATAATTATTATTACACCTGTAAAAACTAGAAAGTAGGAGGATATTAGCGCAATGGATTTAAATATATTGTTTGCTTTAGAACTTGCAACCATAGAGTTTGATTTTTGTTATTGATATAGAGTCAGCTTTAATCCGTTTAAATTTTTATACTTATGATAAGAGTATCATCAATCTGTTCATTGCCATCTTGCCATTCGCAGAAAAACTCTAAGAGCTTTTTCTTTTGTTCTGCCAATTCAAATTCTGAAAACTCAATAAGCTTTGCTCTGAAATTTTTTTTCATTAGTTTCCTGTTCCTGGGGCCTCCAAACTGATCAGCATAACCATCAGAAAATATGTACAATTGATCCCCTTTAATAAGTGGCACTGTATGCTTTGTGAAATCATTCATAAATACATGTTTCCCTATAGGCATCGTGTCCCCACGAGTTATCAACATTTCTTCCCCCCGTAATATCCATAGAGGATTGTTAGCACCTGCGTAGTCAACCGAACTAAAATTACTGTTTATGGTCAATACAACCATATCCATACCATCTTGCATATTGGTCATTTCACCCTGATTGAGTGATTGTATTACTGTTTCGCGCATGCGGTTCAAGATTTGGTCAGGCTCAGTTATTTTGTCTTTCAGTACAATTTCATTTAAAAAAGCTATGCCATACATACTTAAAAATGCTCCAGGAACACCATGCCCTGTGCAATCTGCTGCAATAACTATGGTTTTATCCTCCACTTTCTTAGCCCAATAAAAATCCCCACTTACAATATCTCTAGGACCATAATACACAAAATGTTTGGGCAAAATATCTTTTAGGTAATCTTTCGACGGTAGACTTGCTTTTTGAATTAAATGAGCATAATTAATACTGTCTGTAATTTGCTTGTTTCTTTTATCAATTTCAGCAATGTATCGGATATTATCGTCCATCGATGTTTTAAGAGCCAACTGTGTTTTAACACGTGCTTGCAACTCTCTAACATTAATAGGTTTAGTTACATAATCAATTCCGCCCACTTCAAAACCCTTAACAATACTTTCAGTTTCAGTTTCGGCGGTAATAAATATTACTGGAATATCCTTAGTCTCTTGATTAGACTTTAATATTCTACAAACCTCAAAACCATCCATTTCGGGCATTATTATATCTAAAAGAATTAAGTCTGGTTTATGCTGAAGTGCAAGCTCTATGGCTTTAGATCCATTAGTTGCAGCAATTCGTTTCCTGTCCGAAAGTGCATTGGATATCAAAGATATATTCTCTGGAGTATCGTCAACAATTAGTACTTTTTGTTTTGCAATAGTCATTTATGTTGGATTAATTTAATGCCCATCAAAATACAGTTTAAATGCATTTTTTGAAACAGCAGTGATCTTTGTGTCAAATTATAAAATATTTGCGAATTCTGTTTTAGTTTTATAGCAACTAAACAGATTGAGGCTAAATTAGAGTTATTATAAATAAGGCAGATGTTTATTGACTGCTTTAAACAACTAAAATCATTAAGCTGCACATAACAGAAGTGTTTGTATTGCATATTTTATTTAAAGTCGATTGTTTTTTGTTAGGGAAAGGTGGTAAAAATCAATGTTTTTTATTTAGAAAAGGGGGTCGAGAGCATATTTCTCTATCGATACAATTGCCCCTTATTTCATACTATAAGGCTTTTAAATATTCAACAGAATAATCATTGAAGTTTAACTCGAATTATAGATATTAAAGGTTGTTGTACAGAATTAAGAATCGGTAACCTTCTTGAAGCAATGCCTTAGAATGTTGCATATTCTCAAGGCTTAACATTCTCATCCTCTTTGATACCGTTAAGTATCATTTGCTGTAATTGAGGATTAGTTAACAGGTAATCGTGCCATAGCCCCTTTTTATCTTCTTCAACCAGAAATTCACCAACATCCAAAACCTTAATATAGCCGGGTAAGTTTTCAGGTTTACGAGGACCATACAGGCCCATCCGCTTGCGAAAATTGAGCGATTTTGAAGCTTTTAAGGGGATGTCGTTATCATGCCAGGTTACCGTAACCGTATCGCACAGTTCGTTAAGATGGTCAAAGCCCTTTCCTTCTTCGAAAGAGCCCCATGAAGCATCGCTCCCTATAAATAATATATGCTTATAGACCTTTGTGAATGGTATATCCTGTTTTTCACGCTTAATTAAGTACTTCTTCAGCAACTGATTTCCCATGGAAGAGCAAGTCAAATAAAAAGTGATGTCTTTCGGATGAGTGGAGAAAAAAACGCTATCCGATAAAAAATCCTCCAGCATGTGTTGAAATATAGCAAAGTCGGCTGCTCCGCGTATGGCAGAAGTTCTAGCACTATGATAACGATAAGGCCGCCATTCATCGCTCCACGCATAGAGTAAGTGTACCATATTGTGTTTCACCGAATCGGCATAAGTCTTTTTAACACGATGCATGTACTTATATATCTGATCATCGAAGGTGTGAGAGTATCCAGGTATCACTACTGAAAATTTTTTTATGCCCTTTTTTATGCGTAAATCGTCATAGATTTTGTAGAAGATATTATTTTCAACTTTTTCAACGGGGTAGTTATTGGAGCTATTCTTAGCCCTGTATTTAATTAAAAAAGTATCCTGTGCGTAATCAAACAAGCAAAAATAAAGGTTGTCGGTCTTCTTGTTTGTTTTGTTCTTAAATTCTAAAATACCTTTTTTGCTTTTTACTTTTAAGGGGCGGTTGGTAAAAAAGTACGAATGGTCTCCAAACTTATGTGTTGTTGTATCGATCCAGTAAGTATCTATCTGTGCTTGCAAGCCAAGCGGAACTATAAGAAGGAATAATCGAATAAGGGTTTTCATGTCGGTATAGTTGGATAATAAAGGTATGAAAAAATAACCCTATATAAAGTTGAAGCTTTTCACTCTGCTAAAAGGTATATAAACGCCGCTAGCCCCAATGCCGTAACACTCATATAGATATAAAAACACTCAAATTATAGGTATTCATTTACCATGTTGAGTTTGATTGGGCACTTATTCTCTCAAAAGTTATAATAAACCCTAATTCTTAGTGCTAAATCATTGGTAGCAAAAACATCTTCAACGGTATTTCTTGTATAAAAGTAACCAATGTCTACTTCACCTTTCCATTTTGGTGAAAATTCACGTCCAAGCCCGAACATAACCCTAACCGCATCATTAAACTGTTTTACTCCTATAAGATTCCAGAATAGCTCTACATTAACCGGAAGATAAATGCCATTGTTAAAACTTAGCCAATCACCCTTTAAAAAAAATACCATGGCTGCCTGATAGCGAAGTCTAAGCCCAAATGTATTCACCCAATTTGTAGCGTCTATATCAAATCGCTCTTCCAACCTTAGGTAATGCTGAATTCTGATTCTTGGACGGTTTGGCCAGCTTATTTTATAGCCTTGAAAAGGTCGAATCTCAAACCTATTTACATCCGACAAGTTATTGGTGAAGAAAAACCCGATACCACCATGCAATTCGGAACGGTAATATAAATTTGAAAATATTGTTTTGGGTAATTGATAACGAATAGAAGGTCTAATCACATATCGATTCCACTCATGAGGAGAAACTGTTCTTGCTCCAATATCACCATAAAGGTTAAACGCTTCATTTAATTTATACGAAGGGTTGTAATCCAGCCAAATCTGTTTTGTAACAATATTATCACTTGTTACATCTTGCGAAAAAATCTCAAAATTTAAAACAAAAGACGTTAGCGCTATAAATAAAAATAATTTAAAAGTCATAATACTATTATTTCCTTTAAAGTATATTAGAGTTGGGCGATAGCTGTGTTTCCAATCTCCATTGTTACCTAGATAAAAAACACCCATTCAACAATAATAAATCGTTGAATGGGTGCATCTTCTTTATTCCACTATTTCAAAATCACCGGGCTTCCATATTTTATCAAACCAAGGTTCCAGTGGACCATAAAGGCGCAGTAATACGTTGTAGCTTTTACCAGGGATAGTCTGAATCCAATTGTCTTCATGACCTTCGGGTGCCTTAGGACCGAACCAAACCGTATAGGATTCATCTTCGTTTTGTTGAATGGTTGGGCTGTTGCTATCGAGACCGGCTTCTTTTTGATCGGTCTCCAACATGGAGCGATGTTGGCCAGAATAGACCATGAATGACCAAAAGTTGTTCACGGGGATAGGTGCAGGTAGGGTTACTTTATATGTTTTTCCACCATCGAGATAGTTTCCTTCCGCATCGTGCGGCGTAAAAGCATAGGCCGATCCTGTTCCCACTTTTGGCATGGACATGGCTGGTGTAATGCCGGTAGCAACATAGTGAAAAATAGTACGACTATCAATATTCATTTCCCCATTATCCATAAAATCATGGCCGCCTGCAAAGGATGTATACCATCGACGATCTGGGTAGAAATAAACATCTGCATCGCGAGGTCTGAAAACAAGGGAGCGTGCCGAAGCGTTAGCAATTGCAGCTGCGTCCTTCAATATTTTTTGCATGCGCTCATCCGGAGCAAACGGTTTTCCTTTTTTAATTCCGATAGAGGCAAAAAGTCCTACCAGTTCGGGATTAAAAGCATCGGCAGGTTCATATTGTATAACCGCGTTAAGTTCTTCGTAAAAGTGCTCGTTGTTTGCATGAATGGTATTAAATTTTTGCCCTGACAAATCTAGTATCCTCTGCTCTGGAGGTTTATTAGCTTGTGCAAGAGGATAACAGCGAAAACCTTCTTTTAGTTGTACTGTAGATCCCTTCACATCACCATCTTTTACAAAAACACGCATGAAAAGCCAGTGGCGATAGGTTGTGGATTTTGCCACAAAGTAGCCTTCAGGGATATCTCCTTCGTAGTCAGGTCCTATAAACAGATACTTACCTCCCTTGCCTCGATCAGGACCCGTTAGCCCTACATCACTAACATAACGAAAAAAAGCATCATCAAGCGAGCCCAATACAGGTCCGGGTATCTCTACTACAACGGGGCCATTTTTTAAGTCAACCTCAACAAAGGCATAAGGAGTTGTTGATTGCGCAGTCAGGAATAAAGTACGTGCATCCATCAAACCTCCAAAAAGACCGAGATCCCCCGGTTGCAAGCCTGCTTCTTTAAGTCCTTCGAGCATGGCATAGATAGAAACGGCTGGCATTCCACTCAAAAATGCCTCTACGCCACGTGATAGGTCAAGAAAATCAAAACTTTTCTGAACAGTAGCTTCATTGGGCATACCATCGAAGAATTCGAGTTCCCCGAGTAAATCAGTCTCTACCTTGTCTGGTGTAAGTAAAAACTCAGGTACATCAGCCGCATAGGTAGGCTTTATTTCTTGAGTAAACGCCAGCGTTGTTAAGGATAAAACTAGCGTAGCGAGTATAAAATATTTCCTTTTCATAGTATTGGATATAGGTTTTTATTTTGATAAGAATTATAGTTTAATTTCTTAAGGCTTTAACTTCTTCTTTTGCAGCTTCTACATCAATCATAAAATCAGTATTAGCATGCAACATAGCTACTGCTGCAGCTCCCATCATTCTTCCGTAAACCACATCGCTATGCCAATGTACATTACATACATTACGGCTGATGCCAAATTGTAAGCCTCTTTCCATAATAACATCGGTTTGTTCAGGAAACACTTCCGTTAAAATTAACGCCCAAGCCCAACCGATAGCGGTATGTCCCGAAGGATACGATCCATCTGTACGTAAAACTGCTTCTTCATCGGGTGTGCAAGTAGGCGTATTGTTAAGCATAAATGGCCGCGCCCGCTGATAGTGGTTTTTGGCGGCATAAGTTGACAAACCTGCATCTGCCAAAGTCCTGCGAAGAATCATATATAAATGCGGTGTGGATTCTTCCGTTATTTTTATGTCCAACACACTATTAAAAGCTTCGGTAGCCTCAGGGAAAGACAATACAGCATCATTTTTTGCTTGTTCTTTTCTGGCACTATCGTCTAAAGATACGTACATAGCTGCAATTTCTTGATCCAAGAAAAAAGCTGCCGATCCTTCCTTCGGTGGCGGAGGTACTAATTTTAAACTATTCGGAATTTCTTCTTTTGATAAATAGCCTTCTAAAATTCCGGCATGAATTTCCTTTATATCTTTTGATACAGAAGTAATGGGCTGCTGCTCTTTTGCAGTTTGCTGCGTACAACTCAACAATAGAGCGGACAGTGCTAGAGTCGTTAATATTTGTAATTTGGAATATTTTTTTTTCATAATGCTGTAGGATTATGTTTATTATCTTCTTCTATTCTTTGCTACGTAAAAGAGTTTTACCTAAAAACCTTGTTTAGTGGCTGCGCACTGGTACGGCCACTAAACAGGTTATTTATTAAATGCCTGTTAAACAAACATCACTCAGCGTTTATAGACAGCTTTAATCAATATATTTAATATGGATTTTTTCAATCTTTCCGTTAAACCTAAATGGTGCTCTATCAAAGTAATCTAGCGCCACAGGCGAACCATAATCTACTCCAACATCAAAAGTTTCAGATGCGGTATGCCCACCAGGTACAGAACGTTCCATACGCACTTGTCCTACTTCTTTTCCATTCACTTTTAAAGTAATCGTTGCAGGAGCCAAACGCTCTTTTGTATCATATTTGGTCTCTACCTCAATGTTTACTTTACCCGTGGGAATAGCTGATTTAGAGGAAACTTTATAACGATTTAATGTCATGGCGTTGTATTCCGCTTTCAAAATACCATTATCCATGTACACGGTGAATCCTGACGAGATACCCCCTAAAGCAAAAAGTACTCCTTCTGCATCCTTTGGTATTTCTGCATCGATCACTGCCAAAGTAGAGCGTCCGCTTACAAACTTTGGGGCAATTGCTTCCGGTATTCTACCTTGACCTTCAAAGAATGACCATTCTGTCAAAGGGGAAGAGGGCATTTCACTGGAGTTGTAGAGCGCAGTATATAATCCTGCTCCAATAGGATATACGAGGTTATCTGTGGCCTCGTTGTCAAATACGGCTTTCAACTCAGCCAGCTTTTCCGGATTTTCTTTTGCCAGGTCTTGCGACTGTGAGTAGTCTTTTTCCAGGTTGTAAAGTTCCCATACATCATTTTCCGGTTCCCAGTTCAAAACGCGAGAAATGTCAGTAGACCAAGGTGTTCGAGGACCAGGAGTTCCCGCAAACCAACCTTCGTGATAAACACCACGGCTGCCCATAATCTCAAAATACTGGGTATGTTTGGCTGCTTCGGCCTCAGGATTATCAAAGGTATAGGCCATGGATATTCCGTCAAGCTGTTGCTGTTCTATTCCATCCACAAACCTCGGAGCTTCAATATCAAGAATGTCATAAATAGTCGCTGCAATATCATTCACATGATGAAACTGAGAACGAATTTTCCCGTCATGCTTTATCTTTGCAGGCCATGATATAACCAGGGGAGTTCGAGTTCCACCCAGATGAGCGGCAACTAACTTGGTACTCTGAAAAGGTGCAGATCCTGAAAATGCCCAACCATGGTGATACATAATGTCAAGCTTGGGTCCACCCAAGGCATCCATTCCGCCATAGTCTTTGTTAAGAACATCCATCTGTTGTTCTTGCGTTGAAGGCATTGAATTCTGTGCCAAAAGTTCAGATATGGTTCCATTTAAACCCTCAGCGGAAGGTCCGTTGTCGGAGTTAATATAGATAATCAAAGTGTTGTCCAGTTCTCCCTGACGTTCGATTTCATCTACAACCTTTCCGTACTGCACATCGGTATGCTCCAGGAATCCTGCATATATTTCCATTAAGCGTGATTGAAATTCGCGTTGGGATTCCGGAATATCACTCCATTTTTGCATACTTTCTGCTAAGGGATTCAGTATGGCATCCTGTGGAATCCAACCTAGTTCTTTCTGTTTTTCAAAGGTCATGGTTCTCAGTACTTCCCAACCTTCATCAAATTTGCCATCATATTTATCAGCCCACTCTTTGAAAATATGGTGAGGACCATGAACAGCACCAGGAGCGAAGTACACAAAGAAAGGCTTGTCTGGATTTAATGTTTTACTGGTTCTCATCCACTGAATGGATTTTTCAGCCAAGTCTTCTGTTAGGTGATATTTAGCGTCGTGCGGCGCTTCTACAGGGTTGGTATTTTCAAACAGTACAGGTTCGTACTGTGATGTTTCTCCGGCTAAAAAGCCATAAAAGTAGTCAAAGCCCAGTCCTGTTGGATAGCGGTCAAATGGTCCTAGTTTAGTTATGTCAGTTACTGGCGTGTTGTGCCATTTTCCAAAGGCCGCCGTGTTGTAGCCATAATATGAAAGTACCTGTGCAACCGTGGCTGTAGACTTTGGTATTTTTCCCACATAACCATCCCAGTCTGAAGCATATTCCGCAATCTGACCTGCACCCACTCTGTGATGGTTACGCCCTGTTAATAATGATGCTCTGGTAGGAGAACACATGGCCGTGGTATGAAATGCATTGTAGCAGATACCCGATTCAGCCAAACGCTCCATGGTTGGCATATGTATGGGACCGCCAAACACCTCTGGATTCGAAAAGCCCGCATCATCGGTCATAAAGATGACAATGTTAGGAGCATCCTTTGGTAAATGATTTTCGGCTTTTCGCCACTGGTGTTTTGAATCGGCAAGGGTTTTACCTGTTGCACTCGCTGACGGTGGTTCTGGAAACGGTAAGACATCTCCCGGTTTAGGTGCTGGTGTTTGTTGACAAGCAAAAGCCAAAACCCCTATTAATGGAATAACAATTATTTTTATTTTGTTTTTAAGTCTTTTCATGGTTTATCCTTTATAAGATTCAAATAGCTTCTAATCAATTTACTCAACTAACATAACTTCACTTGGTCTCCATGTTTTATCAATCCACGGTTTTAAAGGACCATATACACGAAGAATGACAATAAAACTTTTTCCGGGAATGGTTTGTAACCAATTATTTTCCATACCTGAAGCAGGATTTGGAGAGAAAAACACATCGTAAGAACCATCTTCGTTTTGTTTAAACCCTTCCGTTAAACTACCCACTGTAGGAAACTGTTGGTCAGTTTGTAACAATGAACGTGTTTGGGTGTCGTAAATAGTTACCGCCCAAAAATCATTTACCGGTACATTTGCTGGAATATGCAATTTGTATTGTTTTGCACCATCAAACGGTTTTTTTTCTCCATCCAAAAATGAAATGGCATAATCAGACCCCGCTCCTTCAATAGTAACGGCCATGGCAGGAGTAACAGCAGTGTAGCTGTAGTGAAACATATCCAAAGCATCTACATCTAAACCGCCTGTTTCGGTGGTAAAAAACACATTTTTATCAGCAAAAGCCATTATCCATGAACTTTCGGTATCCGGATAAATTTCTACACCCGCTAAATTTTTATCGGTACGCGGATAAAAAGTAATTGAACGAGCAGCCGCATTTCCAATGGCAACGGCTTCTGTAAGCAATCCTTTCATTCGTTCATCGGGAGCAAAAGTTTTTCCTTTTTCAATACCAATGGATGCAAAGAGTCCTTTTGTAACATCATCCAACATATTCACATGCTCCTCGTTAATCCATTCAGCTAAATGCTCATAAAAAGAAAAGTCATTGGTATGTACCGTATTGAAATCTACGCCTGAAATATCAACTAATTCCATTGCTTTTGGATTATCAATTTCAGCCAATGGATATACTTTTAGCGTTTCTCCAATCATCTTTACGGCTTTTTCAATACCATTTGCAATGGAGGTTCTTGTAAAAACAAATACTCTGTTGGTTGGAGATTTTATTACAAAATAACCTTCTGGAATTTCACCTTCATACGCTGGAGGCAATATCAAATATTTTCCACCTTTGCCTTTGTCTTCGCCAAAAGGTCCAATATCGGCGATGAAACGAAACCATGCATCGTTAAAAGCACCCAACATACCAGCAGGAATTTCCATGACTATGGGACCGTGTTTGCCAACATTTAAATACGGAGTAACATAAATGGTAGAGGTATTGGCTGTTAAGAGTAACGATTTTGAATCTAACAAGCTTTTTGTAATTCCCACTTTATTGTAATCATCTACGCCAGCTTCTTCTAGTCCAATAATTAAACCTCTAACTGAAGCACCAGGTATGCCCTTCATGAAAGCATCAACACCACGCATTTTATCTAGATAGTCATACACATTTTCGGCAGTTTCTTTTGAAGGAACTCCATCAAAATATTCCAAGGTACCAATACTTGTTTCAACATTGTCGGGGGTGAGAATACCTGCCGGAATTTCGGTGGTCATCTCAAAAGTTTGAACGTTATTTTTTTCTTTAACTGCTACATTTTGCTGACAAGATGCAAGAGCTAAAGCAATTCCAAAAACTAAAAGTATTCTTTTCATAGAACTTATTTTTAAGGTTATACTAGCCTTTGTTTGGCGAATATTAGTTATAGTGCATGGGGTATTTTCAAATGTATTAATTTTTCTTTAATATACTGGTTGGCAAAAGTATTTGAGCTTGCACCCGCCATTGCCATTCTGGACCAAAATCTGGTCGTACAACATTGTAGTATAACTGAGATTGAAGGTTTAGCGGCAGTTTTCCGCCAAGCATTATCAATTTTCCGCCACCACCACCTAATGGTACAATCCATCGGTCTTTAGAATCGGCTGTCCAATCGGCTGTAATTATAGGCGAACTGTTTACGTACCAGCCTCCACCTAACTGACGAGTAGTAAATAGATTTACCATCATGTGGTTTACATCATCACGATGGGACTTTCCGGCAACCGACCAAACATTGTTAATTAAACCTCCAACCGTCCAGTCGCCGGGTTGAACCATTACTACAAGCGACGGGCCCACACTCCACTTTTGCGTGCCCCGTGTGCTACCACCGGTTGGCAATTCAAAAACAGGACCAAAGCCCCACATCAATCCTTTACTTTCAGGAACATAGAATCCCGTTAATACCATATCACTTAATCCTGA
Source organism: Carboxylicivirga fragile (assembly GCF_050589805.1). Lineage (NCBI taxonomy): Bacteria > Pseudomonadati > Bacteroidota > Bacteroidia > Marinilabiliales > Marinilabiliaceae > Carboxylicivirga > Carboxylicivirga fragile. The sequence continues at coordinate 57,558 of NZ_JBNGOY010000008.1, forward strand.
AGATAGTTTTCCACTTTCATTGCTAAAATCAGGAATACGTACTATAGGCATAATGGTACGTGTAATCAATTTACCTTTAAACAAAGGAATAACCGGTTGAATGTTTAATACATTAACATTACGATTGTGTTCTCCATAATTCATATTCAGGTTATTCTGAAAGGGAAAACTCATTAAATCGGCTAAGGGATTAGCTGCTGCTGCTGATAATTCTTCCTGAGATTGCTGAGCATTGAGTATTCCAATTGTAAAAACGAGAATTAATGCTGCGGTTAATATTTTTTTCATCATGTTATAGTCTAAATTTGGTTACTTATTATTCTTTATTCATAAAACTAAAACTAAAACGCTTAGTATTTATCGAAAGGGATTCTAGTTACGAAAGCTTAGGTATTCTATATCTGTAAACGCTGCTTATCTGTTTTCCTTTATAGCTTAACTGGTAATTAAAACCCAGCAACTATACCAACACTGACAAATGGTTCAACGGTTTTATAGGGTGAATTATCTTCTTGTAAAACATCCCAAAGTATTTCAGCATTTAATGACACCCTTTTAGACATTGGCAAACGAACACCTCCACCAACATATAAAAAGGAAATCCATTCGCGGTTACTGTTTCCATTTATATCAAAAAACTTGTAATTCATTTCAGAATATTCTACATGCGCATAGAGCCTTTTAGCAATTCGTAGTCGCGAAAACGCTGCAACACCATAATTTGAGACTTCGCGAGGGGGATCGTAATTTTTATTTTTAACATATTCATAGGATAATTTAGCACCCAATGAAAATTTTCGAAATAACTTATATGCAATTAAAGGTTCAATACCAACAGCCGTATATTTTCCGAATGAAAAGGTAGCGTATCCACCATAATATACTTTATCATTCTTTTCCTTACTCTTTGGTTTAGGAGTTTCAGTCGCTTGTGGTTGATTTGGAGGTTTTGCTTCCTCTTTAAGTGGCAGATAAACCGTATCTACCCTTACCTTTTCGATTACAACCGTATCTACTCTAGTTGGTTCAACAGCAATACTATCCCTACTTTCTATAATTTGTACCGTATCCTGAATCGTATTATTCTCATATGCTGAAGAGTCAGTTTGAGCGAAGGTGGCTGTGCTTATTACAAAAAATAGTAACGATGGAAGATATATTTTTTTCATATTAATTATTCGTGTTTATGCCACGGAAGCTATACTTAAATGCTAATAAATGGCTGATTTTATATTTTATAATAAAACTTATAAACAGTAAAATGGGTATAAGTTTTATTGCTCTAAAATGAAACGACAGCACCCAATTGAAAATAGCGATTATGCATTCCATTACGTACTTCCATAAGTCCCCAATGATAACGTGCTTCAACCGAAACAAAAAGGATTTTCACACCCGCACCCAGAAAAACCGGTACATCAAACCAATTCGATTTATCGGAATCAATGGGACTTAGACTATTATCACCTACAACAATTTTCTCCGATACTTTAAAATTCGCAGCAGCGCCTACAAGCCCAAAAACAGGACCAATTTTCAACTTCAGATTAACCGGAACACTCAAAGTATGCAATAGTCTTTTACTGCTGTTTGTATACCGTAATCCATTTTGAAAATATTCAATACCTGTTCCCCAATATAAAAGATCAGTCACTTGTTTTTCTCTACCGAAGCCAATATAAAAGTTATTTACACTTTTTGCGGTATCAGGTTTATTGCCTTCAAAATCCATATTTGCCGAATGAAAGCCGGCTCTTATGCCGACTGATTCATCCGAATTATTTTGTGCTATTAATTTCGTGTTTAAGAAAAGCACAACACCTAATAAAAGGATTACGTAGTATTTCATAACCTACCCTTAATTAGATCTTGTAAACTTAACTCCTTCACCAAATCTAAATCGAGCCATAAAACCCCAGTTGTTTGAACTAAACTTCATCCCATTGCTTAGCATGAAATGTGGTCGCCAGTCAAAACCAATGGTTAATGGAAAGTCAAATGAGTATTCAGCGCCAAAATCACCGGCTGCTGCCACATTAAAACTATTACCAAAATAGAATTCAGGACCTACACCCGGATAAAATTTTAAACCATTAGGGCCTCCTTGCAAATCGAACATCCAATCGAAATAGGTGCCAAATGAAAAATTATTGTCAAAATTTAATGCCGTGTGTAAACGTGGTGCTGCGGATAAGGGGATAGTTATATCGGCTGAAAAACTATTGCCAAAACGTGCTCCAACTTCCCAATTGGATTGAGCTCTTAGTTCAGAACCCAAGACCATTACCAAGCCAATAATTAATACTTTTGTAAAAATTTTTTTCATAATGTATTGCTGTTAATTAAAAATTAAATAATTAGAACGAAACCGTAAAACCCAGTTGCATGTATTGGTTGCTAGCCTCTTTGTGTACGTTAAACATTCCCCAATTATACCTAGCCTCAACAGAAAACATCAGTATTTTTAAGCCCGCACCCAATTGAAAAGGCATATCGAAAAATTGTGTTTTTTCATTATTTAAAGGGTCCGCTAAAGCGCTACCTGGTATTTCTTCCGATACTTTAAAATTAAAGCCTGTTCCTCCAGTTGCATAAACAGGACCAATTTTTAGTTTTAGGTATAAGGGGACACTTATATAGTGTATCTCACGTGTAATGTTATCCGTAACCTTATAGCCATTTTGAAAGTACTCCAGACCTGATCCAAGTCTAAGTAATGGCACCATCTTTTTTTCTTTGAAAACCCCAATATAGAATGAGTTTATATGTTCAGCCCCAGACAGTTCTTCATTATCAATAAACATAGAGGCATAATTCCAACCTGCTCGCACGCCAATCTTTGCTGGCTTATCATTTTTATCTTGTGCGCTTAAGCTAATACTGCTAATGGATAAAACAGCCAATATTAGCAGGTTAAGAGTAATTTTGTTTTTCATCTGTTTAGAATTTGGGTTATAGTTTTTTAATATTTAATATTAACTTATCTGTTTTTGATAATAGTTCCATTTTTAGCTCGCTTAAGAGCAGCCTTAGATCATAGATTTCTTTCTCAAGATTCTTATTATTTTGGGCTTCCATATCCTCGATAGAGTTTTTGCAAAGTATATAGTCCTCACATATTTCAATAAAATTGGAACTTTCGTCAAATAATATTTCAATTTCCTTTTTGCAATTGGGAAAATCGGAAAGAATGATTTCGAGTATTTTATTCTCTTCAAGCATTATCAAATTTTTCAACGAACTAGTTAGGTTTCATAACAGAAAATCAAAGATAGAGTACCCCTTAAGGCAAGTCAAGGTTGCTACAGTAAAATACAGTAAAATACAGTAAAATACTATGCTCAAGAACTAAGGCTACGGTGGAATTAAGCTAAGGATAATTTATTATCTTTGAACTGTGCTACAATGCGATATACAATGATGCCAACGACACTTCCTTCAGTAAATGAGATCAATAAACAGATAGAAAAACTATGTGCAAGCGAGGAATTTAAATCTAAGCTGCTTATTTGCAAGCTATTAAGGTATCTGATTAAGGAAACAATAGAGGGGAGAGAAGATAAGTTAAAAGGATTTACCATTGCAATTGAAGTATTTAATAAGGATCACCACTTTGACTCGGATAAGGATCCACTGGTAAGAATACATGCAGGTAGATTAAGAAGGATGTTGAAAATGCATTATGCGGGGATAGGGAAAAATGATCCCATTAGAATTGATATTCCAAAAGGAAGATATATCCCCTTCTTTTCATTTAATAACCCATCATTAGATGAACAGATTGGTACCACCATAGCACAAAATAATTCCACTCTAGGCCCCACGGTGGTCGTATTACCCTTTAAAAACCTTGCCGGTAATGCAGATAAAGATTATTTTGCTCTTGGCCTTGCTGAAGAACTTTCTGTTGAACTCACCAAATTTGAAGAGCTAACCATATTTGGAAGCACCCCTTTTGCGAATCAAAATATTTCTGAAGCCGATAAAAATGAATTTATTATAAGTAAAGGCATCCGCTTTATTATTGATGGAGGTGTGCATTGGGCCGGTAATAAAATAAAACTTTTAGTAAAACTGACAGACACCTTAAAGGGTGAGCAAATTTGGGCTGACCGATACACAGTCGAATTAACACCTGACAACATTTTTGAAGTTCAGGAAAAAATTTCAAGTGAGGTTTCCTGTATTCTGGGTAGCGAATATGGTATTATTTTACAGCGTTTATCTCTAGAATCAAAGCGAGTAAAGCCAAAAGATATTGACACCTTTGATGCGATTTTAAAATTTCATTATTACCAGGCGTGCCAATCACCGGAAAGTGCAATGCAGGCTTTTACTGCTTTACAACACGTCTTAAGTAAAGAGAATGATTCGGGCTTAGCCACTGCAATGTTGGCGGGTTTGCATGTCTCTCTGTATTTATTGGATATGCCAAATGCTGCATATTCACTTGAACAATTGCATATCCTCTCAGAAAAAGCATTTAAACTTGCCCCAAATAGCTTCATGGTTAGGCTTGTTCTTGCTATAAAATATTTTATAAATAATGAAAAAGATCGTTTCCTAAATGAAGTTGAAAAATGCCTTTCGATGAATTCAAAATCCCCGCTTAGATTGGGTAATGTAGGTCAATACCTTTCGCTTTATGGAGAATGGGAACGTGGAAAACTTATTTTGGATAGAGTAATGCAAATGAATGTTAGTTACCCAGCATATTTATTAGGGCCAACAACTCTTTATTATTATCGGAAAAAGGAATATGACAAAGCTTTGAAAGAGGCTAATCAATACGATACTCCCTTCTGGGGCCCAATGCTTAAGGCAGCAACTTTAGGGCAATTAAATAGGCTTTCTGAAGCGGAAGTCAGCATTGCCCACCTAAAACAATTAAAACCAAACTTTGAAAATGAAGCAACTTATTTAATCAGTCGATTTGTTAAAGAGGACGAGCTTGTAGAACATGTAATTGAAGGACTTAAAAAAGCTGGGATGATAATTTAAAGCTATCATAAAGTTATTCAGCACCTAAAATTACAACAAACTCCTTAGCATAGCTTTCCCAAGCAACTTTCAATTCATCCTATCTTTCTCGATATTGACTAACAAGTTTTGTGGTTTCTACAGGGTCAATTATATGCTGTTACAAGCCATACAGTATATGATTAAGGTGTATTTACAAGAGTGATGTTACAATTAATATTTTGGCATTTCTAGTAGTTACCAGGAAAAACTGCTCTTTTGCAAACTTCAGCTTGTAGATTGGCATTGTGCAGTTTGCAATTATACTGTTGTGTGTTGGATTCCCTTTTATAAGGAGGAGACAAAATATATATCGTTTTAGCGATGAACTTATTGCGTAGTGTTAACTTCTTAGGAATAATTAAGTTAATGCTTATTAAATAAGCAAATGATAATCTTTAAGCATTTTATAAGCTGTCACGTCCTAAAATACAGCTACAGGTTAAAATTAAATTGTGCTACATTTTTAAATACCATATTAGGTGTTTTATAATCTAATTATAAATGTAATCTTTTGTTGTTATAATTGTTAATTGCATTTTTTGTAGCTTTCTTGCGCATGCAAAGTGCTATAGGAGCATTGGTCAAGATTAAATATTTTCCTTAAATATACCATCAACTCTCTCAGCAACTGCGTTTTTTTATGGCAGTTTTTTTCTTCGGTCATGCTAATTAGGATATTTTGTTTTTTTAGTATTTCTACATAAGTATGACTACAATACTGAACACCTCTGTTAGAGTGATGTGCTATTCCGGACGCTGACCGAGCGCCTTCCAGGGCCATTTTTAGGGCTCGGAGACACCCAGTCAGCTCCAGCGAGTCACTGATGTCCTATTCTACTATCTTTCGTGAATGCAAATCAGTAATAAGAGCTAAATGGCAAAGCTATTAACTGTGTGTATATCGGTAATATCAGATACCCAGACTTGATTTGGCCGAGTTACTTTCATATCCTTAATCAAGTTATTATACTTGTGGAAATAAAGATATGAGTTCGTTGGTTTAGCAAAGACTCTTTTCTTAGAAACAAGCATATTACTGTTTCTTAAAGTATCAAATAAGTAGTCTCTGATAACTTTCATATTTTCAATCACTAATGCTTCTTCTTTAGCTGCATGTAGCTTTCTTATGCCACCTCTCCTACGTCTCGGCATACAAATAAATATTTAAGCGAGAATATTAATACTAAAAATATAATGAGATATCACATATTAAAAAAGAAATGAGTTTTTTTTCTTTCCGAATAAAACTGAAACTTGGGAATTTCATATTAAAAAATGGTTCTTGCTTGCCTATCTGACACTCAAAAAAAAAATGTTAACTATGTTAACCATGTTAACCACACCTGTAAATTGCAGTAATTCTGTTGCTTAATGGTTAACACAAGCGCAAATCACATGTTAACTTGTGTTAACTGTTTCAAAAACGCTTACTATTTAGAGCTAATAATAAAGAATTCAAATATGTAGGTGTGTTAACCATGTTTACCTCATGTTAATCGATAAGAAACTACAATACAGTAAAATAGCATGTTTGGTTAACATGGTTAACATAGTTAACATAGTTTATAATTCAACATCTTATCAAGTTTAATAAGGACAAAAAAAATACCGATTAAAACGGTATTATACCGATTACCAAATAAAATGAGTCTTAAATTCGCTCTACTCTTTAAGTCTCTTTATTTGTGTATCGGCATTAACAATTGTAATTTTTAAATATCGCTTAAAGCTCTTTGAAAAAACAATTTGTATTATAAGTTCAGTTCTACAGCATTTATTATTATTCCCATTCCTTCGGGTATATCTTCATATTTAAACCGATAACAGCTCCCCAAAGGTTTTTTATTAATTGCCTTGTCTCTCGACTTCTGTGTTGTATTTTGAATGAAAGATGTATTGCCTTTTGATGTGAGTAATGATTTTAACGAGTTTGCATCCAAATCGTTTAATCCGTTCTTTTTCACATATTCCTTGTAATATGGAAACAGGAGAGGAAATTTAATAAACAGGTTTTTATTTACCGGGTCTTTTAAATAATGTGTGCTTACTTTAATCTCACTTTTAGGTTGGCTCAGTTTAAAAGCAATGGCTTCCCAAAATATGGTGACATCTTTAATGGTACTGGCCATCTCATTTTGCTTAATTGTATTCTCAATAACGGACTGTTTGTATGTTGAATAATCAAATGGTAGCTCCAAATTGCTTTGTAATAGCTGAACAGGAGTTAGCAATAAAGCTATATGCTTAATCTGTCGGTCAGATATTTCAGTAACAGTCGTTATTTCCGGTTTAAGTTCGTAAAAGATAGCATCAAACGCCGTTTTAAACTTCGATTCAATAACATTCCGGTACTTTAGAAGTTCCCTGGTTATGTTACAAAAGCCTTGTTCTTTCTCTTTTAATAGGGTTTTATAAGCTTGGGTGCTTTCATCTGAAAACTTATTGTCCTCAAAATGCAGTACAATCATTCTGGCAAATAATGCAGCTTCTGATGTGGGCAGCTCGTTACCATCTACCATACAGGCAGAACTAATTTCAAGCGTTGTGGTTTTATTATCGTTACTTTTTTGAGCCATAGTGTATAGCTCTCCATCGTAACCAGTTTTGAAGACATCAACCGTTTTCTTATCAATGGCATTGGTGTATTCCTTTAGATAATAAAGTGCATTATTTCGTTGTGTAAGCGAACGAGAAAAACCTTTATCGGTTGAGTTTAGTAATGATATCCCATGATTAGGCTCGCCAAACAGATGTAGAAAAAAGTTGACAAAGTTTGATTTCCCGGCTCCCTGGTCTCCAAACAGGAACAGGAATGGAAAAAACCCTGTCAGTTCAAGTATAAAATCACGATACAAGGCAAGTATGATGAAGGAAATACCAATTGCGCCATTAATACCATAAGCTTTATAAATCAGCTCCGACCATTCTTTAAAATTCAGGTTTCCTGCTTTGTATGTAAATTTTCGTTGTCCGGAATAGCTTTTATCATCAAGATTGGTGTATGCAAATGGAGGTAAATAATAGGCAGATTTACCATGATTCACAATACCGAGTTTGTCTGGATAAAGCAATTTATTGTCATGGGTTATTGTAGCATCCGCAAAACAATAGGCTTTTGATTCTTGCTGATAACCCAGCTGATTTACAGCAATGGCATTTTTTTCATTATCGTAGAGGTAAGTAAGGATAGTGTCAAGATTTTGGGTGTTCCCAAAGAAAGTTAAACCACGCTCGGATATACTACGAATTACTTTCTTAAACTTATCGAGGTTAAGCTCAGAACTTGTTATTTCATTTACTGTAATCTCTCCTGTATTTCGTTGAAACTTAATCAAGCGTTTGCTTTCCTTTGTGCCATCCATTAAGTGATAAACTGAATCCATCAAAAAGTTGGAAAGCTTTCTTTCAACAGGTTTGCTTTTATGAAACTCATTGGCATAGTAGCATCCATTTTTCTTATAAAAGTTGTATTCTTCGATGTCGGTCAGTTCATCAATACTGAATTTTGGAATAGGCTTATTAATAATATCTTCCCAAAGCAATTGGTAATTATTCATGTTTTGAAGAAAATCAACAATTGTTTTGTCTTGAAGTAAATCATTGGCATCCTTATTCCCCGGTAATATCAACCTACGTAGTGATTTAATGTCAAATCGGTTGGATAAAATAAAATCTTGATAATACTCCGCACATTTATTTCCTGCACTATCGTTATCCATTGCTAAAACAACGATTTTTCCTTCAATATACTTTTGTAGGATTTTAGGATTCTTGATTTTATTCTCTGTGGAAAACAAAGCGATGGATGAACAGCCTTTCATTGATAGAGCATTTACAACGCCCTCCTGTATGAAAACAACATCATTATCGGGATTGTACATTTTATCATAGATGCTGCCGTTTAACGTTCCGTTATTTTTTGCTTTTGGCTTACCCTTTGTAGGATTAATCATCCTGCGGTTAATGAGTTGATTGTTGGCATCAGTAAAAACAATAGCATCTGCGTGTGAATCGTACCAATAACTATTGTCAGGCAAATCATCTATAAAACTAATTCCACGAGATTTTAGGTAATCGGCAGCAGTTTCTTTAGGATTGTTTTTTATGGCAAAAAGCATTTTGTCGAAAGCACTTGTAACATTCTGTGATGGTTGAAACGTCTCTTTTATACCAAGATATTCCTCCTGTAAATATTTGATAGCCTTATGTTCGTTCCAACCTGAATTTAGAGAAATCAAGAAATCTATGGTGCTACCACCGGAACCACATGAAAAACATTTGTAGAAATTATTTTTCTTTTTAATGCTAAAAGCTGGAGACTGATTCGTGCCTTTACCGCTACCACAAAAAGGACATTTTTCCAATTGATTGGTTTTATTGAAGCAAGTTCCGGTTTCCTTTTCAATAAGAGCTTTTATATCAATTTGCTTTACTTTTTCAATTGTTTGCATCTGCATTATTATTGAGCCATAAACTGGCTGTTTAAATCCTTTTATTCTTCTTTCCCTGTGCTTTCATCATCTTCCTCAATGGTCAAACGCTGTTTTTCCTTTTCGAGATGCTGAACCATGCTCTTGGTCAGCTCTTTGCTTTCCATGCAATTGCCAATTATTGTTATCATGTAAATAGCAAATTGAATATCGCTTTGCTTGAGTGCTTTTGCAGTATCATTTATGGCATTAAAGATTTGTTTTTGCTGTTCTGTTTTTGGGACTGGCATCTCTTCTACGTCAACATCGTGTTGGGTAATGGAAGAATGTCCTTGCAATTCTTCATCCTCTTCAACAAAACCCAGGGCAGCTTGCAACTCATCTTTTGATAAACCCATTAATTCGGCAGCCTTTGGGCTATTCCCAAGTATCTTACTACCGATGCCTGATAGTACACCCGTTGCAACCCGTTTTAATAGTTCCGTGTTTGAATATCCGGCAAGTCGGGTTTCAAGCTCGGACACCTCAGTTTTGTAAGCCGAATTTGCTTTTTCTAATTCCTGATTTTGGTTTTTTAGGCTATCTCGCTCAGTAGTTATTTTATGCAACTGCTTTTTCAATGTGCTGAGTTCGGTTTCCTGTTTGTAATCGCTGAGTTTTTTCTCAAACTGCATCAAGGTGTTTTCATACCGGGAATTATTGACAGCACCCAATAATCCGGCTAAACCATTTAAGGTATTACCGTTGTTTTCATTATCAGCATCATTACCTGTTAATGCGCCGAATAGCATATTGAGGTTTTCAATACTTCCCAATCCACCTATATTTCTACTGAACTGGTATTTTTTAATAGCCATATCAACCGCTTGTTCTATTTGTGACTGATTTGTTACAGGTTTCTCAGTTTTACTGTTGTCATCTAAATCAATGTTGTATCGTGTAACTAATCCGGCTTTTGGACTTTTACCACGATAAATATCTACTTTGATATTACCGCCATCTTGCTTGACAATATCTTTAGCCGATTTCATGTTCTCATTAAAAGCCTCGATATTATTGGTTCGGGGTACAATCAGTATATGTCCTGAATTGTCTTCGACTAATATTTCATAAGCGTAAGTTGCGTTTTCTTGCAAATTCCGATAAATGGCATCTTGTAAATTGCTATGTTTTTCCTTCATTGTTGCATTTTTTTATGTTGTACTCAATTCTTATGGTATTAAAAGCTATTGGTCGGGCACATTTTTCTATAAAAAGTTATTATGACCTACTTTGCTGCGATTATTACCTATTGTGAGCAATTAAATTCTACTAAACAGCTACTTTTCTAAGTGTTGCAGCTATTAATAGTGACTACTCATCTATTATTTTTTAAAACTCCATTTGTGATTTTCTCTTTGATTTACTTCTAATAGACTTTTCAATACTATTGAGCAAAAGAGTGGGGTTCTTAACGTATTAGATTGAAACTATGGGTTATTAAAAACAACCCACAGCTTACCATTGCCTTACTCATCATCTTCTTCTGAGTAAACCTCGTCCAGGTCTTCTAAATGGTCAATCATTTCAAGAATTGCCTGGCTGTGTTCCTCTGGGTCGTAATCTACTTTAACAAGGATTTCATCATCTTCATTTGTGCCAATGATTGCACCTTCAAGTTCGTACTCTCCCAATAACCCGGCAAATTCAACCATCGAAACTGCCGAAACATTAAATGTTCTAATCTTCATAATTTTAAATTTTAATTAAACAAAAAATTGACTACTCATTTCGGGGCGGGATTATTGTTTAATATGGAATATTACAGCTCCTCAAACTCTTCTGGCTCAACACAGAAATGTTCAAGTATTAATAAAAGCTGCTGTTTGTTGTAGTAGTGTCGTTTGGTATGACCAGCTTTAGCAATTTGCCTTTTTAAATCAGGGCATGTATCTATCTCACGCCTTAGATGCTGCATGGCAGATTTAATTGAGACACTATTAGGATATAACTTTGTTACTAACTCTTGCTTTAATATTGTTCTGCGATTTATCATAGCGATGAATTTTATTTAGATAACTGAAATATTTTTAGAGGAATTGACGGTGAGAATAGAATACAAGTGTAGAACCTTGATATTTCGGATAATAAATCGAAACATAAGGCAACAAATCAAAAAACACTTAGGGACTATAAACACGAAAAGCCCCTGAACGGAGCTTGTTTTAAAAGAATCGGCATGTATTTTCGGCATAATTATGAAAATTACACCCTTGACAATTAGCTGTAGCAAATATATAATTTTAGCCGAAAATTCCTGAAAGTTTTCGTTTGAATTTATTTGAAGTGGATTGATTAACATATCTCGGACTTTAATAAGTTAATCAAGTACTCCGCTAAGGATTACATTAGAAATTGCCTCTAAATCTTCAAGTATATAGTTCGAAATTTGACCGCTTGGGTTCACATTACAAGAATTCAAATTGTATCAAAAGCCTGTAAATCGCACGATTTACAGGCTTTTCTTATGAATAAGTTAAGTTTTAACTTTCTTAACAATACTGATCAATATTCGAGTTAACTCCTGATTAGCAACTATCATTCTCAACCAAAACCAGTTGTTAAACAACAAAGTAAAAAATACTTTTTCTGCTACCACCATAAATTTTAGCTAAGCCAGTACTCTATCTCTACAAATAATCATATCTTTGACCCGATCAGAACAGAACACTTTAACCAGGAAGCAATGTTAAAATTCAATATTAATACCAACAGTGAAATTCCTAAATTTCAACAGATGGTAGATACAGTTACAAATGCTTTAGCCGAAAATAAACTGCATGAAGGAGACCAACTCCCATCGGTAAATGCCATTTGTAAAACCTATAAATTATCGCGCGATACCGTATTTAAGAGTTACGGCATACTCAAAGAACAAGGCATCATTGAATCAGTGCCAAATAAAGGATACTTTGTTGCTAAAGAGGGGCAAAAAGTATTTCTTTTCTTGGATACATTCAAAGCATATAAGGAAGTACTATATGCTGAATTCGTGAAAAATTTAAATAAAAACACCATAGCTGATGTTCATTTCCACCATTATAACATTGAGTTATTCAAAAAGCTAATTACCGAAAGTCGTGGGCGCTATAGCAAGTACATTATTATGCCATTCGCCCATAAAGATGTAGCTGATATTGTTAACCTATTACCACCAAACAAAACACTCATAATTGACTGGAACACAAATATAAACAAGGTTAAAAATAAACTATATCAGGACTTTAATACCCCTGTTTCAAAAACCTTGCAAGAGGCTGACCATCTACTAAAAAAATACAAGCGCAAAATAATGGTCTATCCCTCCTTTACCTACCACCCTATTATAACGGCACAGGCATTTGAAAAGTATTGTAAAGACAAGGGGTATGAACATTATAAACTAACAAATGAAGAAGAATTAAGTGTTAGAGCAGGTGACATGTATTTTTGTGTAAGCGACAGAATGTTAGGCCATATATTAGAACAGTGTAAGGAACGTAAACTTGAACCAGGAATTGATGTTGGCATCTTATCGTACAACGAAACACCCATGAAGAAATTTATTTACAAGGGTATTTCCGTTATTTCAACTGATTTTAAATTAATGGGACAACAAGCGGCTGCCTTTGCTTCCAACGATATTGAAATGGACTTTTGCGTACCAACAAAAATATTTTTTCGAGAATCATTATAATGGTGATTCTTTTTTTTATAGATTTGCACCATACCACAACAGAACAGTATAGAAATATAGAATTATGTACTCATTAGGATTCGACATAGGAAGTTCATCGGTTAAAGTTGCATTGTTAGATGTAAAAACTGGCAAGGCTGTTAACTCGGCTTTTTACCCAAAAGAGGAAATGGCTATTTCAACACCTGAGGCAGAATGGGCAGAACAAAATCCATCGGACTGGTGGTCTAACTTAAAATTGGCATTATCAGATGTTCTGAAATCTTCAAACATAGATAAAAAAGACATCAAATCAATTGGCATCTCATATCAAATGCATGGTTTAGTATGCCTTGATAAAAATGGTGAAGTTCTGCGCCCATCAATCATATGGTGCGATAGTCGTGCCATCCAATATGGAAATACAGCATTTGAAGAAATTGGCGAAGAGCATTGCCTGTCACACATGTTAAACTCACCTGGAAATTTCACGGCTTCTAAACTTAAATGGGTAAAAGAAAATGAACCTGAAGTATTTGATAAAATTGATAAGATAATGCTTCCAGGCGATTACATTGCCTATAAGCTAACTGGAGATATCGTTACAACCAAAGGTGGTTTATCAGAAGGTATTTTCTGGGATTTTAAAACGCAAAGCGTATCAAAAGAGCTTCTTGAAAACTATGGCTTTAATGAAAATATTATCCCAACTATTAAGGAAACATTTGAAGTGCAAGGGGTTTTAAGCGGTAAGAGCGCTAAGGAACTTAATTTGAAGCTAGGTACTGCAATTTCATACCGAGCCGGCGATCAACCTAATAATGCCTTGAGCTTAAATGTACTTAACCCAGGCGAAGTGGCTGCCACAGCTGGAACATCTGGTGTAGTTTATGGCGTAAGCGATCAACTGAAATACGATCCTGCATCACGCGTTAATACCTTTGCTCACGTCAATCACACAAACTCAGACAATCGCTTAGGTGTATTGCTTTGCATTAATGGAACAGGCATTCTGAATTCGTGGTTACGCAAAAATGTAGCAGCCGATTTGAACTATGTTCAGATGAATGATGAAGCAATGGCTGTTAAACCTGGTAGCGATGGTTTGCTAATTTATCCTTTCGGAAACGGCGCTGAACGAGTACTTAAAAATGAAAATCCAGGAGCTACGGTAAAGAATTTAAACTTCAACCACCACAGTCGTGGACATATGCTAAGAGCTGCTCAAGAAGGTATCGCTTTCAGTTTTAAGTACGGAATGGAAGTAATGGAGCAAACAGGTATTGAAACTAAGGTGATTAAGGCTGGCAAAGCCAACATGTTCCTCAGCCCTGTTTTTCGACAAACATTGGCTGATGTTTCAGGTTCGACAATTGAGTTGTACGAAACAGATGGCGCCTTAGGAGCCGCACGCGGTGCTGCTTATGGTGCCGGATTATATGAGTCGCTTGAAGAGGCGTTTGCATCATTGGAAAAGGTACAAGTAATAAAACCCATTCCTGAAAATTCAGATACTTTAAAAGCAGTGTATAGTCACTGGAAATCTAACATTGGCTTATAAGCTGCTTACATTCATCCTTAAAAAATATTTGCATAAAGCATATTGATCAAGAACACTAACTAAATACGGATTCACTATGAAGCAATCATTAATCATTGGCATCATCACAACAGTATTTACAATAAGCTGTAGCGCACCAAAGCAAAAGACAAAAAGCAACAATCAAGCTTCATTTCCTGATTCTTTAGCTGGCACCTTTCTTGATCATCGCATTGATATTGAAGAAAGACTCAATCTTATTATCAATGAACTTACACTAGAGGAAAAGTGCGCTCAATTAATGCATGACGCCCCAGGAATTGAACGTTTGGGTATTAAACCCTACAACTGGTGGAACGAAGCTCTTCATGGTGTGGCCAGAATGGGGCGCGCCACCATTTTTCCTCAGCCCATTGCTATGGCATCTACTTTTGATCCTTTATTAATTGAAAGCGTGGCTTCGGCCATATCTGATGAAGGAAGAGCAAAATTTAACATCGCTCAAAAAAATGGCAACTATCTGCAATATGCTGGCCTAACATATTGGTCGCCTAATGTTAATATCTTTCGTGACCCTAGATGGGGACGCGGAATGGAGACTTGGGGTGAAGATCCTTTTTTAAGTGGAATACTTGGTGGTGCTTTTGTTCAAGGAATTCAAGGCTACGACTCCACCTATCTTAAGGCAGCAGCATGCGCCAAACATTATGCAGTTCACAACGGTCCTGAAGGTTTAAGACACAGCTTTAATGCCTATTCTTCGCCCAAGGATCTTTATGAAACCTATTTGCCAGCTTTTAAAATGCTGGTAACTGATTATAATGTGGAAGCTGTTATGTGTGCCTATAACAGAACATTGGATGTACCTTGTTGTGGTAGCACCCTGCTGCTAACAGATATCTTACGAAGCAACTGGGGTTTTAAAGGGCATGTAATGTCCGACTGTGGTGCCTTGGCAAATTTCCATGGACTGCATCAATATACAAACAACCCCAAAGAGTCATCAGCAGAAGCAATAAAACACGATGTAAGCCTCAACTGCGGAACAACATATAAAAATCTTGTTGAAACAGTAAACGCAGGTTTATTAAGTGAAGTTGATATCGACCGCAACCTTCGTTTACTATGGCGAACACGTTTTAAGTTAGGCTTATTCGATCCCTATGGCGATAACCCTTATAATAACTTAGGCCCTGAGGTAGTAAATAGCAAACAGAACATTGATCTTGCTCGTCAATCTGCTCAAAAATCAATTGTTTTACTAAAAAACAATGGCGCACTACCCCTCAAAAAAGATATCAATCACTTATTTGCAATAGGCCCTTTGGCAGCAGATGTTGACGTTATGTTGGGTAACTACAATGGTATGTCTGGCAATGTGGTTTCGGTAATTGAAGGTATCGCCGGAGCGGTAAGCTTAGGTACCCGTTTTGAATACCGCCATGGCTTTTTATTAAGTGAAGAAAATAAAAACCCTATTGGTTGGGCAATAAGTGAAGCCCGAGGTGCTGAAGCTTGTATTGCTGTAGTAGGGATTAACACGCTTCTCGAAGGAGAAGAAGGCGAGGCTATTGGGTCGGCTCATAAAAGTGATCGTTCTGATTTGAAGCTTCCAGGCAAGCAATTAGATTACTTAAAACAAATACGTGAAGGACAAGATAAACCATTAATTGTAGTGGTAATGGGGGGCAGCCCAATTGCTCTTGAAGAGGTGCAGGAATTTGCCGATGCCGTAATCATGGCCTGGTATCCAGGAGAACAGGGCGGTAATGCAATTGCTGATATCATTTTTGGCAATGCAAGTCCAACAGGCAAATTACCAATTACCTTTCCTAAATCAATTGAACAGCTACCTCCATATGAAGATTACACCATGTATGGACGTACCTACAAATACATGAAAGAGGAACCACTCTATCCATTTGGATTTGGCTTAAACTATGCCGACCTAAACTTTTCAAACATTGAGGTTAACAAACAAAACTATCAATTTGGTGAAGCCATTACAATAACAGCAGATCTTAATAACAAAAGTGATTTTGATGCCGAAGAAACTGTACAGTTATATGTTTCTGCACTGGATGCACCATTTCCTGTACCAACATACGACCTAAAGGGCTTTAGAAGAGAAAATATTAAAGCCAATGGCAGTACTCAAATTAGTTTTACAATTGATTCATCAGACCTGTATAATATCGACGAAAATGGTGAAGAACAATACATTAAGGGTAAGTATCGCTTTTATATAGGAAGCACCTTACCGTCGCAACGAGCAGTTGATTTAGGTGCACCTAAATCCGTTTCTATTGAAATTGAATTAAATATTTAAATAAATACACCGGAGACTTGAATCTAATTTAACATTTCGGATTTACATAAAATGCGATTCGGTCTCTATTTTTAAAATAACAAATTATGGCAACAGGTAATGAATTTTTTCCTGGAATCGGGAAAATAGCTTATGAAGGCAGAGAGTCAAAAAATCCATTAGCTTTTAAATGGTACAATCCCGAGCAAGTGATTGCTGGAAAAACAATGAAAGAGCACATGCGTTTTGCAATTGCTTACTGGCACACTTTCTGTGGCGATGGTGGCGACCCTTTCGGACCAGGCACACAAATCTTTCCTTGGAACAAAGGTGCTGATGCAATGGATAAGGCCAAGTTTAAAATGGATGCTGCCTTTGAATTTTTTACCAAAATTGGTGCTCCATTCTATTGTTTTCACGACACCGATGTGGTAGGAGATGGTACTGTTTTTGAAATTGAAGAGCGCCTATCGAAAATCATTCCTATAGCACAACAATATCAAAAAGATTCGGGTGTAAACTTACTTTGGGGAACTGCCAATGTTTTTTCGAATGCTCGATACATGAACGGCGCCTCAACCAATCCTGATTTCACTGCTTTGGCACATGCCGGAACACAGGTTAAAAATGCCATAGATACCACCATCGCTTTAGGTGGACAAAATTACGTTTTCTGGGGAGGTCGCGAAGGGTACGTGTCGTTACTAAACACGGATATGAAAGCGGAAAAAGAACACATGGCTCAGTTTTTAACAATGGCACGTGATTATGCTCGTAAAAATGGATTTACAGGTAACTTCCTTATCGAACCAAAACCAATGGAGCCATCGAAGCATCAATACGATGTTGATGCTGAAACAGTGATTGGATTCCTACGTCATTATGGTTTAGATAAAGATTTTAAACTAAATATTGAAGTTAACCATGCAACTTTAGCTCAACACACATTCGAGCACGAATTACAATGTGCGGCTGATGCCGGTATGCTTGGAAGCTTGGATGCCAACAAAGGTGACTATCAGAACGGATGGGATACGGATGAATTCCCAACAAGCATACCAGAAACTGTTCAAGCCATGATGGTAATTCTTCAGGCAGGTGGTTTGCAAGGTGGTGGTGTTAATTTCGATGCTAAAACTCGTCGTAACTCAACCGATCTTGAAGATATCTTTATTGCTCACGTTTCAGGTATGGATACTTTTGCACGTGCATTGGTTATTGCTGACGACATTCTTACTAACAGCGAATATCCTAAAATGAAGGCCGATCGTTATGCATCATTTAACACTGGCTTAGGTGCTGAGTTTGCAGCTGGCAAGTTATCAATGGAAGATCTTCGCAAGATTGCTAAAGAAGCTGGCGAACCACAAATGATAAGTGGTAAACAAGAGCGTTATGAGCAATTAATTAACATGTATATTTAAAAAGGTAAATAGTTTGAAGTCAGTAGGCAGAAGTGACGTAAAGCTTCAAAAGTAAAGCCATAGGCGAACAATCAACTACGGTCTACGGACTTTCGACTACGGACTATAAAAACATTAACTCCCGAAAGGTGTAAAATGAACTACAACTGTGTTCGATTCGTATTGCAAGATACATTAGAGCATGGTTGCATTTTAAATAAAAACAACACAATTGTAGTTCGGTCTTCAAACGCGCATCTTTCGGGAGTTTTTCATCTAGCTTCTAGCAATTCGCAGCTAGTGGTTAACTTAAATCCGGGTTTATGAAAAAACAAAATTTAGCTTACATCATGCTTCTCACATTAGTGGCAACCTTAGGCGGGTTGCTTTTTGGGTATGATACGGCTGTTATCTCAGGAGCTGAAAAATCCATTCAGGCCTTTTTAATTGATGGCTTAAATCTCAGCTCATTTGCGCATGGAGCCACTGTCTCAAGTGCACTTATTGGTTGTATTATCGGCGGTGCTATCTCAGGCGTACTTGCATCACGATTAGGACGTAAGAAATCGCTACTCGTTGCAGCCATCCTATTTTTCATATCAGCTTTAGGTTCAGGCCAACCTGAATTCCTATTCTTCACTAAAGGTGAGCCTACTATGGGTTTACTTTACATGTTTAATTTCTATCGCATTATTGGTGGTATTGGAGTTGGTCTGGCATCAGCCATAAGTCCTATGTATATTAGCGAAATAGCTCCGGCACATATCCGTGGTCGTCTTATCTCTTTTAACCAATTTGCTATCATATTTGGTATGCTGGTGGTTTACTTTGTAAACTGGTCGATAGCCAAGGGACAAACCATTGAATGGATCAATCAATTTGGGTGGCGTTACATGTTTATGTCGGAAGCCATACCCGCAGCCCTATTCGCATTCCTTCTAATATTTGTTCCTGAAACACCTCGTTATCTGGCAATGCAAGGCCAAAATGAGAAAGCGCTCTCAATCTTAGAACGCATAAACAGTAAAGAAATCGCTGCCAAAATACTAAACGATATCAAAGGAACGGTTACTAAATCATCGGCTAAACTATTTTCATATGGTAAGAAAGTCATTATCATCGGCATTCTTTTATCTGTATTCCAACAGTTTGTTGGCATTAATGTAGCACTTTACTATGCACCTCGCATATTTGAAAGTATGGGAGCAGCAAAAGATGCTTCGATGCTTCAAACAATTGTAATGGGCTTGATAAACGTTGTATTCACCGTAGTAGCTATTTTAACAGTAGATAAATGGGGAAGAAAACCACTATTGATTACCGGATCAATTGGTATGGCCATAGGTATGATTGCTATTGGAATGTTATCGTTCTTTGAAATCATTGGCATCAGTACATTGGTATTTATCATTGTATATACCGCTTCATTTATGATGAGTTGGGGACCAATTTGCTGGGTATTGATTGGTGAAATATTTCCAAATAAGATTAGAGGTAAAGCCATTGCCATTGCCGTAGCCACGCAATGGGCAGCTAACTACTTTATATCATCCACTTATCCAGCTATGATGGAGTTCAGTGGTGGTGTGACATATATGTTCTATGGTGTCATGAGTATTATGTCAGCTATCTTTGTTTGGAAAATGGTACCTGAAACAAAGGGTAAATCATTAGAAGAAATGGAAGAAGTGATTGAAAGATTATAAGCTATTTTGAAACATACTAAAGCCTGGCATTGTAAAAAAGTGCCAGGCTTTTTATATACTTGCATAAACAACATCTGCATATGCAAAAGAAGTTATTGATCCTAATACTTACAGTTATTCTTTATTGGGTGCTTAAAAACTATATTCCTTATGGAAATATGGTATTGTATCCTCTTACATTACTGGTGACATTCTTTCACGAAACAGGTCATGCTTTCTTTGCTGTTATAACAGGAGGAAGTGTACATGGTATACAGATAAATAATGATGGATCGGGTTATGCACTTATTGCCGGTGGCATTTCGCTCTTGGTCATTCCAGGTGGATATATTGGTAGTGCTTTATGGGGTAACTTACTTTTATTTGTGGCTCTGCATAAGGATCGCTACTCAAAGTTTGTTCTGTACCTTATCACCTTTGTATTAATATTTAGCGCCATTGTATGGTTCAGCTCAATTGGCACAAGCCTCTTGTTGTTTGCATTTGCAGCACTATGTTACTGGCTAAGTAGATTAAATGCTAATGTTCAAACTAACACTTTACTTGTGATAGGAGCTATCTCATTAGTATATATTCTGATGGATTTCAATGGTGGTCCTTCTTCTGATCTCAATAAGTTCACGCAACTTATTCCAATCTTTCCATCCTTTATTTGGGCACTTATTTGGTTAGCAATAGTTGCTTACATCACCTATTTAAATCTTAAAATTATTTGGCGTAAAAAATAAAAGCCGCTCCAGTTAAGTTGAAACAGCTTTTATAATATTTTGAAGGTTCCATTATTTCATAAAGGCATTTACGTCTCTTCTCCATTCATGCAATTCTTTTAATAAGGAATCACGCACAGCAGGTAAGCTCTCGGCCAAATTATTTTGCTCCGAGAGATCAACCTCCAAATTATATAATTCAACTAAATTAGTATCATAAAATTCGATAAGCTTATACTTTCCTTTTCGCATAGCCGTACTATTTGAATCACCTGTTGCGTGTGGTCGATCCACTGGCGAATGCCAAAAGATCGCTCTATCTTCAAATACCTTTTCACCTTTCAAAGCATCAACAAAACTTTGTCCGTCTAAATGAGCCTCAGGCTTCAATACTTGATTTGTCATTTCCAGTATAGTTGGAAAAAAATCAGTTCCTGTTATCACTTTATTTGACTTACTTCCAGCTAAAGTTACACCAGGCCATTGCACAATCATAGGCTCGCGAACACCACCTTCATATAGGTGCCCTTTACCTGCTCTCAAGGGGTAATTCGAGGTAGCAACGCGCCGTGGGTTAAACCCTTTATTGGAAAGACCTCCATTATCAGAAAAGAAAATAATGATGGTATTATCCAAAACACCTAACTCTTTTAATGTGACTTGTATTCTTCCCAAACTCTCATCCATGCTATACACCATACCGGCATATGCAGGATCATCCTGATGCATTTTCGTCGTTCCTGTTCCTTCGTCAATAAAGGCGGGACCTTCATATATCATCTTTTCTATCTTCTTTTCAAACTTATCTATGTGTTCCTGCTTTGCCTGTAAAGGTTCATGAACCGCATAGTGCGACACATAAGCTAAAAATGGTTGTGATGGATTTTGTGTTTGATGTTGCTTGAGCCACTTTATGGTTTCATCAGTAATGCGATCGGTTAAATATTCTCCATCCGGCCCATTATCCAGACCTTCAATGGGTTTCTTTTTACCCGCTTGCTTTCCCTCGTTATAGGGTTGAAAAAACGAGATGGGCGAACCAGCATGCCCACCAGCAACATTAACATCAAAACCCACATGTTCAGGCATAGTACCGGAAGTTGCCAAGTGCCATTTTCCAGCAAAAAAAGTGGCATAATTAACTTCTTTCAATGCTGAAGCAATGGTATGTTCATTTGATTTCAATTTCCCCTCATCTCCCGGACGAACACTTGAATGCCCTTTCAACTTGCCCTCTCCTGGTCCAGGCATTTGAGCACGTGCAGGATATTTACCAGTGATTAATGAATAACGAGATGGCACACAACGAGGATGCGTTGCATAGGCATTACTAAACACCATCCCATCCTTTGCCAGTTGATCAATATTTGGTGTTTCATAAAACTCAGACCCGTTATAGCCAAGGTCAGCCCAACCCAAATCATCAACTAAAAAGAATAAAACATTTGGCTGCTTTTGTTCTTTTTTGCTTTCTGTATTACATGCAAATACGAGCAAGGCTAGTAATGCAGCAATGATTAATCTATATGAATATCTCATAATTCGTATTTAAAAATCCTGTTTCATTTGTAGAAACAGGATTAGTTAAATTTTAATATTGATTTGGATGACGGTAATCGCCATATGGGTTCTTAACGGTGCGCTTAAGTGGAATATTCATTCCATGTGTTTCTTCCAACCAATCGTATAGATCAGATGCCAGTTGTTTCGCCACATCAGCATATTCAGGATCGCCCATAAGGTTATACATTTCATCTGGATCATTAATGATATCATACAATTCATTCTGATCCCAGATTCCCTGGTAACGCATGTACTTGTACTTATCAGTTCGGACTCCAAATACAGTAGGTGTCATTGGAAAATCATATTCCCAGAAGTACTCATAATAAACGCGTTCTCTCCATCCCTCTTCATTTCCCTTCAAAAGCTGAACCATTGATTTACCCGGCATATAATCTGGCTTTTCCAATCCGGCGCACTCAAATACAGTTGGTGCAACGTCAACATTCTGAACCATGCGCTCAATGTTTTTACCTCCTTCAAATATCTCAGGGCAACGAATTAGCATCGGTACTTTAACCGACTCTTCGTAGAAATGACGTTTATCTATCAGACCGTGTTCACCCCAGCTAAAGCCATTATCGCCCATGTAAATCACCATGGTTGACTCATCCAAGCCGTTGGCTTTTAACCATTCCATTACAGAACCAATACTTTCATCTACACCCAAAAGGGTTTCGCAATATTTCTGAAGGTTCTCATTAAAATTTCCATTTTGACCATGATACATGTAGTCCACACCATGCCAACTGTGGCGTTGCTGCTTCACCCATTCCGGCCATTTCAAATCCTTATAATCATCACCAATGGTCTGCTCATATGTTGCTGGTAATTCAATGGTCTTGCCGTCGTATATTCCATCATGACGTTTAGCTGGCTTAAATAAGGCATGAACAGCTTTATGCGATAGGTACATAAAAAATGGCTTTTCCTGATCGCGATTATCCAACCACTCCAAAGCATGTTCCGTCAATAAATCAGTCACATAAGTATCTTCATCGTACTGAACACGTTCGCCATTGATGTTTAAGTTTGGTGCATAATAATCTCCTTGCCCCTTAAAACTTTCCCAATGATCAAAGCCAGGACGTGGATCGTCATTATGATCGCCCATATGCCATTTACCGAAGAATCCGGTTTGATAACCACCTTCCTGTAGGTATTGGGGGAAGAAAGTTAAGTTACCCGGATTTGGCGCATTATTATCAACAATGGTATGCACATGCGAATACTGACCCGTTAGAATACTCGCTCTACTTGGCGAGCAAAGCGACGTGGTTACAAAGGCATTTTTCATGTAAGCACCTTCCTGAGCCAGTTTATCCATCTGCGGTGTTTCTAACCATGGCACTTTACCAGTAAACCCCATATAATCGTAACGATGATCATCCGTTAAAATAAAGATGACATTGCGTTTTTTTGCACCCTCAATTTGAGTGAGCTTTAAATCTGTTGTTGTATCCTGCGTCTCGTTCTTTGAAACGGTGCAGCTCGTAAGCAAGGCAAGAATAACAAAGAAGTTAATGATGTGTCTCATAACAATATATTTCTAGATGCTAATTCTATTATTTAATGGTTGCTTTAAAATCTGACATGGAATACTCACCCTTGTTGAGGAAGTTGAGTTTGAAAGACCAATCTCCCGCTTCACTTATAGGAAGCTTGATTATTTGCTGGCTCACTTCTTTACTGGCTTTTACAATACGTGCCAGCCGTTTATTATCCGAGGCATTCATATTAATCTTCATTTCCGGACCTGAATACTGCATAGATATCACCAATGATTGACCTTTCTGAAGTGTCAATTTTTCCTTGTACTCTAATTGAAGATCCCAAGGCTTTTTTCCCAAAGAGCTGACATCTGCGCTTAGTGTTTTGCCATCAATCTTGAAATCACAGGAGGCACCATTACGTATTATTGGTTTCCAGTTTTCATTAACTGTACTACCTAGACTTATAGCATTGGATTCTTGTTTAACTTTTGTTTTAGGCATTGTTTTGTTTGTTGCAGAACCTTTGCACTGCACATTTTGCTCAATCACAAAATCAAGGAAAATCTGAAGCATTTGTTTTTTCACTTTAAGATACTTCTCTTGCTCATACAGATTAGTTGTTTCATACGGATCGCCTTTGTAATCATACAGCTCACCATCAATAATGGTATTTGTAGCGATAGGCATGGTTGTATTCCAGCCATCTGCCGTCCATAAAGTTAAACGAAAACGATCGCTTCTGATGGAATAGCCCTTCTTCTTACCTCTGTTGAATTGACTAACTGCAACAGGTTTCACCATCTGATTGTTATCCTTAAAGGTGGGCACTAGACTGACACCTTGCAATTGTTCAGGTGTTTCAACATCTGTTAGTTCGCACAAGGTTGGAAACACATCAATGAACTCTGCCGGATGGGCATATGTTCCAGCTTCAAATCCCGGAGCTGTAATAATCAATGGCACTCTCGTTGCCTGTTCAAAATTAGAATGCTTGCACCACAAGGTATGATCTCCCAGGTGCCAGCCATGATCACCCCATAATACCACAATGGTGTTCTTATCCAAACCTGTTTCTTTTAATTTGGCCATTACTTTACCTACCTGAGCATCGATGTAAGAAATAGCTGCATAATAACCATGAATCAACTCCCTTTGCTTGGCCTCAGGTAGGTCCAAAGTATTAATATCGGAGAACGAACTTAAGGGCGGAATATCTGTATATGATCTTAATTCACCTGAGTTGTGATAGGCTAACTGAACACCATCCTTAACGGGATGTGGATATTTAGCTAGTTCAATCTCTTCGCGTTTATACAAATCCCAATATTTAGTGGGCGCTGCAAATGGCAAGTGAGGACGTTTAAATCCCACTCCAAGGAAAAAAGGCTTGTTTTTATCTTTTGAAAACTGATCGATGTAGTCAATCGCATTATTGGCTATTTGCCCATCAATATAAGCTTCGTCGGGCACATCGGCCATTTCAACAGAAGGCTTAAATCGCTCACTCACATATTTATGAACATTCACATTCTTCTTACGTGCTTCTTCTTCCAAAGCATGTACTTTCACTTTACGATCTTCAAGCGCATAATATGATAAGGCGGGCTCTCCATATTCCTCAGGATAATTATATACTGAACTTTCTTTATAAGGAATACTCCACGAAGGCGCATCGTATTGTTTATCAACGCAACGCGGATCATAAATCTTACCAACAGCTACTGTTTCGTAACCATGGTTTTTAAAATGCTCAGGCATAGCCAAAATATCAGGATTAACATCGCGCATGCGCGTTTTTAGATCCCAGACACCCGTGTAATCAGGTCGCATACCAGTCATAATACTGGCTCGTGAAGGTCCACAAACGGCTTGTTGGCAATGCGCATTGGTATAAATCATACCAGCACCAGCCAAGGCATCCATATTTGGTGTATGCATAAAATCGGCACCATAACTCCCCGTCAAGGGTTTCATATCATCAATCGCAATAAATAAGACATTCGCCTTTTTCTGAGAAAAGGCAGAAAAGCTCAAAACTGACAACACAATTATAATTAGTTTCTTCATCGTATATTTTTCAATAAAACCTTCTTTTCTTTTTTTGATGATACAATATTAAGACATGTTCGAATCAAACAAGATGTAAATATCGTTCCTGATAGGTATAAAATTCATTCTAAAAAACCACACGCTACTTATTACAACTAACATTTACAAGAGCTTAAGACTGACAACAACATTGTTCTATATTTTATGTTAATTGGACTGTCCGCCCAAACCCGACTTCATTTTTTGTCATGACGCAAAAAACGTAAGCAAAAAAAGTCTAGGCTGCACCAGCTTCGCTATATGATATTTCGAAGGATACATAATATACCAAAAATACACCCAATGCATGTTGCATCAGATGTATCCTTTCCCTCCCGATTCTAAACAATTATATTTTTTTGTTATGCCTATTACCTTATTTCACAACACCCACTGGCGATGGGGCAATATTTTCTTGATACTCGCTATGCAAGAGCGCGTGTAAACTATCTACAATTTGACTGTACTCATTTAACTCAGCTACATTTCGTTCTTCCAGTTTATCAACTGAATGATCATAGAGGGCTCGTGCCATTACTTTATCAATATCCTCACCAAGTAATTCGGTGTAGCTGTAACGAATGGTTTTTATGGTATAAGCTGTTCGGTTATTAATTAACACATGTTCTTTTCCACTCTTCTCTTGATCATTTAATAATGGGACAATACTTCGACCATCTAGCTTATTGGGTGCAGTATGCAGCCCACATAACTCGACCATTGTTGGATACATGTCAACTAGTTCCACCATAGCCTGAGATTGACCTCTCTGTTTCATGTTAGGTGCTGAAATAATTAAAGGTACACGTGCTGATGTTGTATGATAGGTCCATTTTGCCCATTGACCATGTTCCTGTAAATTATAGCCATGATCGGATACCAATACTACGATGGTATTCTCATCTAAATCCAATTCTTTAAGCTTAGCCATTATTTGGCCTATTAATGCATCAACATAACTTACTGTGGCAAAATATGCATGAATAAGTGAGGTGGCCTTTTCGTCGGATATCACTTCATCAATGGGTGGTATATCGGTATACTGTCTAATCTCAAAAGAAGGAAGTTGCAAAGCCTTAGGTTCGGATTGTGCCGGCTGATTATTTATGGGTAGTTGAATCTGTTCTCTTTCATACTTATCCCAGTGTCTGGCTGGCGCATTAAAAGGTAAATGAGGGCTTATAAAACCAGCCGTTAAGAAAAAGGGTTGATTCGATGACTTGAGCTTTTCCAAATCGCGCATCACCTTTTGTGTCATTAAACCATCAATATAAGCCGAATCAGCAACATTGGCTTTTTCATAAGATGGCCCTCGATCAGTATCAGCATATAGTTTTGCATTATCACTATCGAGGTAATCGCGCCATAAGGATTGCCACCAATCCGTTGGTTTGAGTCCTTCTGGATTTTCATCAAAGGCATATGGTCGCCATACCTCATCCCAATCGTCCATACGATCATCTAAGTGATGGTATATTTTCCCATTGGAAATGCAGATATAACCATTCTCTTTAAATAGCTGCGGTAATGTAACTGCATTTGGTGCATCCTCCTGAACAAAGGTTTTGTAATCCCTGAAACGATGGCGAGTAGGACGCAATCCGGTGAGCATGCTTGCACGAGAAGCGCCACATACAGCTACATTACAATAGGCATTGGTAAACTTTACACCTTTGGCGGCCAAGGCATCAATATTGGGTGAATGAATATGCGACTGCTCATAGCATCCCAACTCAGGTCTTAAATCATCCATGTATAAGAGCAAAACATTTGGCTTCTCATGCTCCTTATTGCAAGATTGCAATAAAGTCATGAAACTTAATGCTAATAGTATGCCTGCTATTCTACTCATATTAAACATTAAATCGCGTTAATAATTATACCGATTATATAATGAACTTAGTGTCAAGTTCGCTACGCTCCTTATCACTAGTCATTATCATATCGGCATTATGCCTGGTTCTAAGTATATTGCAAAAAACATGTTGTCACTTCGTTTTTAACTCTCCAAATCCGCCTGGAATCGTTTTTATATGCTTTTGTAACTCAACTTGCATTTTCCTGGCCAAATCGCGATACTTTGGATCGTTAAACAAATTATTTTGTTCCTCAGGATCATCAACAAGGTTATATAACTGATCGGCGTCGGAATAATGCTTGTAGCGCTGCGTAGCCGGAAATTCGGCATCTCCTCCGCCCGGAACTATTTGTACATGTCCAAAACCAGCCTGCGGATCCAGATTATTCGGTGCTTTCCCTCGCCCTGCTAATATTTTATTGTAATCATCTAAAATAGTCTGACGCTGTTCATCATCAATATCCATCACCCATTGCGGATAACGTACGGCAATGTATTTATAATCACCCATCCTTACGCCTCTGGAATAACCAATCTCAAAGTAGTGAGACTCTCTTGCCTTCTGTTCTTTCCCTTCTAAAATAGTTGCAAAGCTGCGACCATCGTAGTCGTATTTTTTTGGATTAAGACCTGCTTGCTCAATGATAGTTGGCATAAAATCCACATTCGAAACCAGGGCTTCGCAATGATTACCAACTTCAAAACCACCCTTTTGCCAAATTATACTTGGATTAAGCACTGATCCTTGATAAATGGTTCCTTTGGCATATTGGCCGTGGTCGTTGAAGAAATAGATAATGGTATTATCAAATTCGCCTATATCTTTCAGCTTATGAATAAGTGCACCAAGGGCATCGTCCATCCACAGCAAATTAGCTTTAGGATCATTTACCTTGACATCCGCTTCTTTTAATCGAGTTGGGATGGTTGATTTATCAGGCAAACAAGATGGTGCTTTATCCAGAATACCAATTGGAGTAATTTTTCGATCTGCATTCCAGGCACGTTCGGCCTTTTGGGGGCCATGAGGTATGGTGGTGGCAAAATACAAGAAAAATGGTTGCTCATCCGTATCGTCCAAAAAAGTGAGTGCTGCTTCAGTTGACCAATCCAGGTTATGAACGGCCAAGTCCATTGGCCCGTTAAAATCAGGGTTTTCATAAAATATGCCATCGGCATAATCAAATCCACATTGATGATAGGCTTCTATAGTAAGCTTGTAATTCAAAAGCTGCTGATCCATTACCTTCTTATCAGAAGCATCGGCAGATAAAGGAATCTTTTTATATTTTTTCACCTCAAACACATGATTTTTACCAACAGCTCCCGTATTGTAACCTGAGGCTTTTAGTACATTAATAAGGTTTTGCTCACCAGGTAAAATGTGCGTATTCCACTCCACAACACGCTGCTTGTTGTTCTTTCTGCTTTGCCTTAAAAACCCAGGGTTCTCGGCTCTACTGGCATATTTACCCGTCAGCACATTAAAGCGACTAGGAGTGCAAACCGTAGCGCTCACATGTTGTTGATGCATGATGGTACCTTCTTCTGCTAAAAAGTCAATATTGGGAGTCAGGTTCTTTCCTTTACCTTCTTCCAAACAGTTAAACATATTGCGAGTCATATCATCCGCTATGAAGAAGATGATATTTGGTTTTTTATCTTTAGTTTTCTTTCCATTGGCCATCATCCCCTGTGTGGTCAACAATAAGAGCAATGAAAAGATGGATATTAAATGCTTCATAAAAGGTTTATTGCTTATCGTTGTAAATACTATCTAAACCAAGGAATAGATAAATGGCTGCTGCATTCCAATTAATGGCAATTTCGTTGGTAGAGTAACTACACTCCTCATCTAAATACGACATGGCAGGAAACTCTGATGGATACTTTTTCTCGCCACAATCTTTTCGTGCTTGTTTAGTTGGTCCACCAGCAAGTAATCCGGGCACTGGTGCATCTATTCCATCTGATTCGGAACGACGCTCATGTATATGCATCGGACTTTTAGTTCCAAAACCGGTAATAAAACAATAGCCCAATGGATTAGCGCCCAAGATATAGGCTGCACAGGCATCCGCTGCTTTCAGATAAATGGCTTTCTCAGTCAAATGATAAGCTTGCAACAACAATATTCCTTGATTAGCAACTTCGCTATTGCTTCCCCATGGAAATTTTGTGATGGAAATACCATATGCCGAGTTTTCATATTCGTTTACTAATTTATCAGCTTGTGCTAATAATTTTTTGCTTGCCGTTTTGTTATCTGCCTTTGATTTCTTACTTGAAAGGATTGAATACAGGCCTAAACTATTCACTCTTCCCCATTGTGGCACCCCAAAATGCGTGCTCTTATAATCCATCTTATCCAAGAACTTTTCATTGGAACTAAGCAGATATAACTCGCTAGCGGCCCAAAACCACTCATCGGCAATTTTAGTATCTTGATATTGTCCGGTTTTAATGTCTTCAGCCTGCTTATATAAAACATCAGGATTAGCCATTGCCCATTCCCAGGCATATAAAGCAGCTTTTTCACACTCTTCTGCCAAACCAGGATAATCCTTTTGATGGGCTTTCAACACACGGACTGCTTTAGCCATTGTGGCAGCAAAATCGAGTGTTGCTGCAGTAGTTTTCATCACAACATACCGATCCGATAAATCTTTATGTGGCATTTTTATTCCACAAAACTTCTTTGATGTCAGCTTATGGTAAACCCCTCCATCATTGGGATCTTGCATGCTTAGCATCCATTTCAGGTTAATAAGTGTTTCATCCAATAAATCAGGCGTAGAGTTTCCACTTTCCGGGATGTTCAAATGCATCTTCTTTGCTGTTTTTGGATACATTTGCACAGCATGCAACATGGTATAAGTGGTAATACTTGAATTAACGATGTATTTATTGTAATCGCCTGCATCGTACCAACCGCCTGGTGAAGAAATAGTAGATCCTTCAGAGCGTTCCTTTGTGGCCGCTGTTGGATGAATTATTACTTTATCATCAGGATGCCCAGCCGGACGTGCATATTCTCCTGCAAACTCCTCCAATATCTCAACAGAAACTCTGGCATGATAAAACGATTTGCTGAGCGCCTTATTCAAATCTTTATAAACGATATTAGTAATAAGGATGGCTTCATGCTGCTTACTTCCCTCAATAAGTAATTCAAAACTACCTTCATCTTTCAGATGCGAAAAATCAGCAATACAAACCTTAGTGCCAGAGTGTGGCCATTCTTTAGCTTGGCTTGTAATGCCTTCATAAACTGCTTTACCATTTTCATTAAGCACTTTGAATGATTTAGATCCAAAGTCTTCTGAAAAAAACACGCGTTTTTGACCTTCCGGATGAAAACCTATCTGACTCTTATTCTGAGCAAAAACAATAGAAGTACCGAGTACTAAAATCGCTGCAAACCATTTTATTCTTAATACCATGTCTCTTTAATTTTTATTCGACGTAAGTGAATGGGATTGACAACAAGTCCTTATCGCGGGAAGAACCACCAACCATAGCTTTAAAAACACCTTCTTCAATAGTTGGCTTTAATTGTTTATCCAGAAACACTAACATATCGGGTGTAATTTCAAAACTTACTTGCTTGGTTTCTCCAGCTTTCAACGATATGCGTCGATAAGCCTTCAATTCCTTTACAGGTCGCGTTACAGAGCAAATTTTATCATTCAAATAAAGCTGAACAACCTCATCCCCATCGTATTTACCAATATTTGTCACTTCTACCTTAAGCAGTAACTTTTCCTTTTTACCAATGCTTTGTTTCGACAATTGCAGGTTCTGATAATTGAAATCGGAATAGCCTAAACCATAACCAAACTCGTACAATGGTGTTGATTTTGAGGTCACATATTTGTGGAAATAATGGGTTGGCTTATGGTTATAAACCGATAACAGGTGTCCTGAACTTCGTGGAATACTAATGGTTAATTTGGCCGAAGGATTCACTTCTCCAAATAGTATTTGAGCCAATGCCTTACCTCCCATGCTTCCTGGTTCCCAAGCTTCAATAATAACCGGAACATTGTCTGCAATCCATTCGGTGGCCAATGGTCGGCCATTCACCAATACTACAATTGTTGGCGTACCCGAATAGTATACAGCTTCCACTAGATCTTGCTGTAAGCCTGCTAAGCCTATGTCTGATCTGCCTGAATTTTCACCACACGTTTTTTGGTCCCACTCCCAACGGAAAGAGTTTTCACCAACTACAACAATGGCTAAATCTGCTTTTGACGCCCGCTTATTGGCTTGTTTGATATGAGCTTTAGTTACGTGGCGAGGGTTATGTCCCACATCCAAATAATCATAGTTACAAGAAGTACCAATCTCATGTAATCCATCAAGAATAGTTGATACCTTATCACTTGCTTGTTGAGCAGACCAATCGCCCAATACACTTTCGTTATTGGCATTAGGACCTGTTATAAACACATTTAATTTTTTCGAAATATTTAAGGGCAGTAGCTCATCCTCATTCTTTAATAATACGATTGACTTTTGAGCCGCTTCCAAGGCTGTGGCCTGATGTTCAGCATTAAATAAGATTGTTTCTGTTACCGTTTCATCAACCATTGGATTTTCAAATAAGCCCAAACGAAACTTTGCCTCTAACAAGCGACGAACACTTTCATCAATACGTTCCTCTGTTAATCGGCCTTCATTCACCAAGTCTATTACGGGCTGAAGAAATTCTGGCCCATGCATATGCATATCCATTCCAGCATCAATGGTTTGATAACAAGCTTCTGTTTGATCTTCTGCCACAAAGTGACGAGTAGCCAAACGCTCTATATCCATCCAATCACTGACGATGAATCCTTCAAAACCAAGTTCCTCGCGCATAACATCAGTCATCATCCACTTATCGGCATGACAAGGCACTCCGTTTAATTCGTTATGGGCAGTCATTAATGAAAATACACCAGCATCAACAGCAGCTTTATAGGGTGGTAAATAAATCTCGCGAATGGTGCGTTCTGACAAATCTGTTGGTGCACCATTTAAACCATTTACTGATTCGCTTCCGGCAATCAGATGCTTTGCACAGGCAATCACATTAAAGTAGGCATCGCTATCTGTATTTTGCAGACCTTCAATCATGGCTACACCCATATCTGAAACCAAAAGCGGGTCTTCGCCAAAAGTCTCACCAACTCTCCCCCAACGTGCATCACGTGCCACATCAAGATTGGGTGTAAATGTCCATGCTGCTCCTGTGGCTCTCATTTCTTTGGCTGTCTCAACTGATAGTTTCTTAACCAGTGTTGTATCCCAAGTACTGGCCAATCCTATTGGTGTAGGGTATACTGTAGCTCCTTGTACCAAAGCCGTACCATGAATGGCATCAATGCCAATCAAGAGCGGTATTTTTAAGCGACTCTTTTGAGCCAGGCTTTGTAAGTAATTAGCCTCCTTAACATCTGTTACATGCAGAAATGAACCAATCAAACCTTGTTCAACCATCTTCTCCACATCGGTGGAATGCAGATCCGGGTAGAAGCCCTGTGCATCACTCTTCTCCATATCTTCTTTGGAGAGGTTTTTCTCAGCCTGCTTCATGTGCTCCAAACCTACAAACTGGCACATCTGTGCCACCTTTTCTTCAAGCGTCATCTGTTGAAGTAAGTTTTCAACTCGCTCCTCAACAGCCATCTCCGAATTAAGGTACAAGGCCTTGTCTTCACTATTCTGAAACGAACAGCTTGTAACTAACAAAGCAAGTAGCCCAACTTTTATATAATCAGATATCTTACTCATATTTGACTAATTAACATTACTCCAATAAGCGGAGCATTAAAGAATTAATAAGCACACTCATAACTGAGTGTGCTTAAATTATTATCTAATAACCAGGATTTTGATCAGCTTGAGTGACATTAGGATTTGAAGTAATTTCAGCCTGAGGAATAGGCATATAGATATTACGTTCATTATCCGGCAAAAACACATCACGTATCACGCTAAAATCATATCCCGAGTGATTGTTATGAACATCGATAACATTGGTTTTAAAATATTCGTAACCGCGTCGACGATCATTAAACCATTCATGACCTTCTCCTAATAATTCATAACGGTATTCGAACATAATATCCGCTCTAAACTGTTCTTGAGTTAAACCACTCCAATCAGCTGGTTCAGTAGAAGAAACATCTCCTGAATTTCTAGCACGTTCAAGAACAAGATTCACATACTGATAAGCATTATCTGGTCCATTTAGCTCATTCTCAATCTCCGCTAACATCAATAATAAATCGGCATAACGCATTACTACAAAGTTCATGTTTGTATCATAACTACTGCGAGTTGTTTCGCGAATATAATATTTATCTAACCATGGGTAACTTTTGTCTTTGTTATTGCGATTTGTAAATACGGGATACGTTTTAATTGTGGATGTATTACCATTAGCTGCATACTTTGTCCATTCAGTCATAAAAGTTGCTGCGTGACGTGGATCATCAGGGTATTTTGCCAAGTGCATATCGTAACATTCAATATTTGGCTTGATACGCCCCCAAACTGAGCGTCCTGCATTACCATTTGATGGAGTAAACAGTTGGTGCAAACGCAAGGTATTTTCAACATTACCTTGAATTTCGAATATTGATTCAGCTGTATTATTAGATGATGCTTCGTTAAACAAAGTTCGGTAATCACTAACTAATGAATACTTCTCATAAACTTCTATGGCTTCATCATAAGCTTTTGTCCAGTAATCAGTTTGAGCTGCTGTTTGATTCCCGGCCATTGTCATATACACTTTAGCTAACAACATATGTGCGGCATACATACCCGGACGCCCTGCCATTTGAGTTGCATTATCCCTCAACATAATTTTGGCCTTATCTAAATCAGAAACAATCTGCTCATAAACAACCGATACTTCAGCACGTGGCTGATTCATAGTTTCAATAGTAGGGTTTTTAGTTAATAAGGGCACGCCACCATATAATCGCACCAAATTGAAATACGTTAGAGCACGTAAAAAATAAGCTTGACCGATTATATTATTTTGCTCCACTTCATCACCTAATTCAATCATTTCAAGATTTTCAATTAAATCATTGGTACGACCAATTACACGATAAGAAGCTCTCCATACGTTTTCAACAAAATTCAGTGAAGGCGTTTGCTGCAATGCTATTATATCAACCAAACTTGCATCTCTGTTACTGGTAAACAAGCCTGATGAGAAATAGGTGAGGTGCATAAAATCAGCTCCATAATAATTAAAATCAGCCATGCCGGAATAACAACCATTTAATACGGTGTGGCTACCTTCGATTGACGAATATAAATTATCGGCCGAAGGGAAAAGAGGCTTTTCCTCCATATTGCAACTAATCCCAATGAAGCTTAGTGCAATGCTTAATGCTATATATTTAATAAATTTCATGATCATTCGGATTAAGTATTAAAATGTAATGTTTAAACCTACGAGGATAGTCTTTGTATTTGGTGTACCTACCCAATCAACTCCCATAATAGAACCATCGTTTAAGAAACTTGTAACTTGCGGGTTATAACCACTATAGTTAGTAATGGTAAAAACATTTCGCATAGAAGTGTAAAAACGAGCATTAGCAATGCTATTGGTCCATTTCATTGGGACGTCGTAGCCAAGGGTTAAGTTATTCAACCTAAAATAACTGCCATCTTCAACTATTCGATCTGATAAATATTCATTCAGACTATACCCAACTCTTGGGTAGGTATTGGAAGGTGCGTCAGGCCGCCATGCCAGCTCATAAGCATCACTTAGGATATTTTTATTATTTCCCTCCGCGTAAGCCAATTCCATATCATATGCATTAATGATATCATTACCATAAACCCCTTCAAATAATACACTTAATGTGAAACGTTTGTATTGAACATTTAAGTTAAAGCCGTAAATGAAATCAGGATTAGGATCACCAATAATAGTTTTATCCGTATCGTCAATATTACCATCTCCATTCTGATCTACGAAAATAACATCTCCAGCCTGGTTTGGATTACCATTAAATAGGGGGCCATCACCTGCTGCTGTAACGTCTCGGTAAATTCCATTTGTTTTCCAGCCCCAGAATAACCCCATTGGCTGACCAACCATAAACACGTTAGCTGGTTGTTTAAAATAAGTACCAGTAGAAACTGAACTACCAAAATAAAACTCTTTCTCAACTTCCTGTCCGTCGATCCAAACATTAGTTGAAGGTAATCCTAGCGTTTTGACTTCATTTCGATTAAATGCAATGTTAGCACCTAAATCAATACTAAAATCGGTTTTATTAACAACTAAACCATGTATAGTAAATTCAATACCCGAATTCTCTATAGATCCTCTATTAATAAAAATACTAGTCAATCCATTGGAAGGGCCAATTTCAATTTCTTGTAATAGGTCTTTGGTTGTTTTCTTATAGTAATCGACTGTTCCACTCAAACGACCATCAAAAAAACCAAAATCTAAACCAGCATTAAACTGATCTGTTTTTTCCCAAGTCAAATCCGGATTTGGAATACGAGCTGGTGCATTTCCCACAATTGTTGAATTACCAGCATTTACATAGTAAACTGTATTATATGTTCCTAAGGTTTGATAAGGCGAAATCGCCTGATTACCTGTCAAACCCCAACCCACGCGCATTTTAAGATTATGGAATACGCCAAGGTTTTTAATAAAAGGCTCTTCCATCATACGCCAGGCACCTGCAACTGAAGGGAAATAACCCGTTTGGTTTCCCGTCTGAAATTTCGTTGATCTATCACTCCTGAAACTACCGGTAAAAACATACTTATCGTTAAAGGTATAATTTACGCGTCCTAAAACTGAGAATATAGCTTCTTTCGAAGTAAGAAGACTAAATGGACGCAATACTATCTGTCCTCCTTGAGGGTAATCAGCACGCAAGCTTTTATCAGGAAAATCTTTTACTTCATATACTTTATTATCGGCATCAACACCATCATAAGTTACACCTGCAACTGCATTAATATTGTGTTTCTGGTTAAACTTACGATTATACATCAATAAATTATCAACCACATAAGCTTTACGATCAAGGTATGAATAGTTGGCCAAACCATTCTCTTTTTGACCAACAAAAACACCAACATCATAGAATCGCGTACGGTCTTTTTTACGGTAATCAAAACCAGCGTTTATTTTGTATTTTAAACCTTTAGCAATTTGATAGGTAAAAGCAACCGATTGATTTATTCTGATTTCTTTTGTTTTATCATCAAAGTCTGTTAACCAGGCATAAGGATTCGATACTTCAAGATCTAAATCTTCATCTTCCTGATCATCTGCACTTATTAATGGGCGATAGCTAAGAATTTGTTTAGTAAAACTGCGATTACCACCCGATTTACTACCGGCTTGAGCAAATGTTCCATCCTGAAACATCATGCTTGTGCGTGTTTCTAGTTTTAATCGCTCATTTAATTCGCGAGAAAAGTTAAAACGCAAATCACCACGTTTAATACGCGTTGTTTCAACAATACCCCTTTGATCATTTATTCCAGCTGAGAAATAATAGGTTGACTTGTCAGAACCACCATTGATCGAAAGGCCTGCATTATAACTAAGTGTCGTATTATATATCTCATCCTGCCAATTAACTTCATTATAGGGCACTTCACCAATTACAGGATTATCATCCGAATCATAACTTATTGGATACACTTTGTTTCCATCTAAATGATACTTTGGCTGAAAACCATCCAATACATCTTTTTCGTTTTGATATCTGGCCCATCCAGATCCATCCAACAGGTCAATTTTGCGATCAATCATATTCCATTCCGCACTTGCATATGCCGATATCTTTGCATCACCTTTCTGCCCTTTGTTACCACTTTTGGTTGTTATCATTACAACTCCATTCGCACCTCTGGATCCATAAATGGCGGTTGCTGACGCATCTTTTAGTACTTCAATGGATTCAATATCCTGAGGGTTTAATCCAGTTAATCCATTCTGCCCCGATTGTAACTCATTGGCATCAGTTGAAGCATCACTTACATCAGTTCCTGCTGTAGATATTAAAACACCATCAATTACATAAAGTGGCTCATTATTTCCACGTAAACTATTTGTACCACGGATACGAACACTTACTGCTCCTCCTGGACTTCCTGAATTACCAACTACCTGCAAACCTGCGGCACGACCTTGCAATAACATGTCAACGGAAGGATACTGACGAGCCACTTCATCTGATTCACGAACAGAAACAACTGAACCAGTCAAATCACGCTTTCGCATTTCACCGTAACCAACAACAACAACCTCATCCAAATCGGTGAATTCTTCAATCATCACAACATTAATTTGTGTTTGATTGGCAACTGTTATTTCCTGGTTTTTAAAACCAATAAAAGAGTAAATAATAGTTGCAGTCTCCGATACCTTTATTGTATAATTACCATCCATATCGGTGATGGTACCATTGCTTGTTCCTTTTTCAACAACAGAAACTCCAGGAATACCTAGTCCATTCTCATCTGAAACAACTCCTCCAATGGATTTTGTTCCTTGTGAATAAACAGAAAGTGAGGATAACATTAGAATTAGCCCCATCATAAATAGATTCTTCATATTAACTTGGATTTATTATTTAAAATAATTCACATTTTCTTGATACAATGTTACCACCAATATCTAGCAAGCCTTAGGTAAAAATCGTTCCCTTGGGGTGGATAAACCATTCAAATTAACAAATGATGACATTTATTAAGATGACTAAAACTCACAAGTCCTAATGTCTTTGACAATTAAGATCGAACTAAGAAATAGAAAGCATAAAGAATTTTCACATCTATGCTCAAGCCTGATACATTAACGCTTGCCACACATCGAATCATTTACACCCCTTGATTGAACGATTTATACATCCTTCTATAAATATAATAAATGCCGACTAAGAGTATATGAAGAGCTAATCAATTATTAACTATATTTGATTTCATTAGCTGATTAATTAGACATTAATACCGTTTACTAATCAAAATGCGCCTTTAGTGCATTCCATTTCTAAAGTCACTTTGATTATGTATCGGCATTATACCAGCGCATTTTAATATTTAATTGGTATAACATGACCAACAACATCCATCATTTAAGATTGATCATCGTTGCAGTTTGTTTGCTGTTTGGTTTACAAATAGCGTGGTCGATTGATTATAAATTTCAGCACATATCAGTTGACGAAGGCCTGAAAAACAACCGTATTGTATCGCTTGCCCAGGATATGGAAGGATATATGTGGTTTGCTACTCACAATGGCGTTGATAAATTTAATGGTGCTGATCTAAAGCACTACACGCTGAGCATCGATGGGGAGCTTGGAGTACCCAATGATCAAATTATAAATTGCCTTGAATTCTCTGAGTACAACGATATATTATGCGGCACTAAAAGTGGCAATGTGTACAGATACAACAGGGAACAGGATCACTTCGAAAGACTCTTTCATAATTCGGACAACGATGCCTTATTTAATGTTACCGCTATCCACTCAATAAACAAAGGAGAGATGTGGGTTGGCACTACATCAAGTCTCTTTTATTTCAATTTAAATGCCCCAGGCATCCAAAGCGTTAACAAAAATACATCCACCGTAAATTGCATTACAAAATTCAACGATAATTACGAATTGGTGGGTAGTGCAAGTGGCTTGCACTTTTTGAATAACGAAGACAAGAAACTAATAGCTATTGACAACGCTCTATTCTCAAAAAAAGATATTACCTCAATACAACAAATTGATAAGCATTTTTACATTGGAACAAGAGATGGATGGGTGTACAAAACAATGATTGACATCAATAACATTGAAGTAGTAGCTTCGGTTTCCTTCTCAAAAAAAGAAAAGGTATTCCCAATAAAAGACATTGTGTTAACACCAGATAAGCATGTACTTTTTGGAATTGATGGTCTTGGCATGGTTCAAACTGATGGTGAATTGAATAATCAGCAATGGTTCAAAGCGAACGAAAATGACGACTATTCTTTATCTTCAAATGGTATTTACAATTTATGTTTTAGTGAAGATAATATTTTGTGGGTTGGTGCCTATGGAAGTGGGGTGTGTTATTCTGACCCCAATATTAAAAAATTCCATATTGAACGCCACGTGGCCTATAAAGGTCAGAGTCTTCGATCAAACGTTACTAATGCCATTTTTGAGAATATTGACGGCTGCTTATGGTACGGTGGCAAAAATGGCATCAGTATTTATGATCCAAAGACAGAAATATGGAAGCATGTGCCAAGGAAACAATCACCTGATGAATTAAGGATTCAAGTTATGTCGATTTGCGCCGGGCAGAATGGCAATGTTTGGGTAGCAACATATGGACAAGGCATTCATTGTTTTAGTTCAAAAGGACAACGCTTAAGGTCATTTACCGAGAATGCTAGCAATAAGAAGCATCAAATAGAAACAGACCATCTATATCAAAACTACACCGATAGTAAAGGTAAGATATGGACAGGTGGAATTTGGGGAGGCATTAGTGTTATTGATTTTAACGGCCTTCGAACCACTGTCAACATTTCCAATGTTAGATCATTTTACGAGTACAAAAATCACATGTATGTTGGCACCCTATTTGGCCTTTTTGTAGTTGATTTAGATACTTATAAGGTTAGCCGCCCATCGCTTGAATCTTTGATATCAAATCGAATCATTTGCATGACCAGTCACCCCACAAGCAATAAGTTACTATTAGGAACCGACGCCAATGGACTTATAGAGTGGAATCATGACAACGATAGTCTGAATTTTTTACAAAGCGAACACGGTCTCCCGTCCAATTTTATTCGAAGCATGGTATGGGTAAATGATACCACACTTTGGTTGGCTTCAACTGGCGGATTGTCCAAGATTCAAAACTTTTCAGTTTATGACAATTATGACTTAAGTGATGGACTGGCCAATACTGTTTTATTAGAAAATTCAATCTGTAAAAAACGGGATGGCCAACTACTTTTTGGAGGGCCGCGTGGCGTATCCTATTTTTATCCTTCCCAAATACATCGTTCTACACAAAAGAACACACCTATCTTAAATGAAATTAAACTCTTTGGAAAAACATTGCCTATTTCACCCGATGGAATCCTTCAAAAAAACATTAACCTGCAAGAAACATTTAAACTAAAGTACAACGAAAATACCTTTGGCATTTCATTCGGAGCAATCGCCTATACCAATCCACACAAAGTAATGTTTAAGTGGAAACTGGAAGGATTTGAGGAACAATGGAATGGTCCAAATCAGATACGAGAAGCCAATTACACAAAAGTTCCATCTGGCAACTATACATTTAAGCTAATGGTGTCAAACGACGATGATGTTTGGCAAGAAGCTATTAAGAAGGTTAGCATCAGCATTGACAAACCTTTTTATACCACTTTTTGGGCTTATCTGGTTTATTTCATGATAGTTTTAAGTTTAACCTTGGTCATTCTTCATTACAATAAACTCAGACTGCATGAACGGCACAACAACGAAAAACAACAATTCTTCATTTCCATTGCCCACGATTTAAGAACACCTCTTTCTCTTATTAAACTACCCGTTGAAAAAATGGTAGAGGAGTCGGAAGAAGAAGACAGCAACCTATCATTAATAAAGCGTAACATCGATCGCCTGAGCAACCTTGTTAATCAATTGCTCGACTTCCAGAAGGCTGATTTAAAAAAGATGCAGCTACAAGTGAGCGAATACGACATCAACACCTTTATACAAGAGCGTGTAAAAGCTTTTGAACCACTATCAAAGGAAAAGAATATAAGCGTTACCATTTCATTACCCAATGAGTCTTCGAGTGTATGGTTCGATCGCAATAAAATGGAAAAGGTAATGTACAACCTATTATCCAACGCCTTTAAATACACACCTAAAAATGGCGAAATAAAGGTTTGCATATTAATTGACAAGAAGTATTGCACCATTACAGTTGACGATACAGGTGAAGGTATTCCGGCCAAGCAGCAAAAGAAAATATTCCAGCACTACTACCGTGCTACCAATGCCATTAATTCAAAAGAAGTTGGTAGTGGTGTAGGTTTAATGTTAACCAAAGAAATAGTTGAACTGCACAAAGGCGACATTAGTTTTGAAAGCACACTTGGAGAAGGTTCTGTTTTTAGGGTAAAACTATTACTTGGCAACCACCATTATACACACGAAGATTTCAGTCACAGTGAAGACGAAAGTCAACTGCCTACGCCTATTGTTGACCAATCAAATACCGAGAGTTATGCTAATGTAAGTTCCATTGGTATCAAATTATTAATTGTTGAAGACAACCCTGAATTACTTGAGGCTCTAAAGCAAGATTTTAGTAAGGATTATAATGTATTTGGTGCAGCAAATGGTAAAGAGGGCATGGAGAAGGTAAATGAATACATGCCAGACATTATTATTTCGGATGTGATGATGCCTGAGATGAACGGACACCAACTTTGTCAGCAGCTTAAGAACGACTTATCAACTTGTCATATTCCTATTATTCTGCTTACTGCGCTTGACTCACCCGATTACAAACGCGAAGGATTGGAACATGGTGCTGATGCCTACCTCGAAAAACCTTTCGATTTAAAGCTACTGAGGGCTCAGGTAAGTAATTTATTGAAGAGCCGCCAGCAACTTAGACAGAAATTTCAGGAACCTGAAAGTGAACTAAAAGAAGTAGCACCTACCAATGCCGATGAGCAGTTTTTGGAAAAGATCAAAAGTTATGTGATTGAAAACATCGATAAGGATGAGCTGAGTGTTGAGAGCACAGCCATTGAGTTGGGTATGAGTAGACCTGTGCTTTATCGTAAAATAAAATCATTGACCGACTTATCGCCCCAACAATTGTTAATGACCATTAAGCTTAAGGAAGCTGCTCGCATACTTAAGGAAGAAGGTAAAAACATTAGTGAAACAGCCTATATGATTGGATTTACCGATCCTAAGTACTTCAGTCAAACCTTCAAGAAGTATTTTGGCATGACACCAAGTGAATACTTAAAGAAATAGAGAAATGATCAAGCGTTCAATCAAGTTGTTCTTTGTATGTTTTATATTTAACTATTCTGTTCTGCAAGCGCAAAGTTTTCAAATAAATAATGGGATTAATGTAAGTCATTGGCTGTCGCAAACGGACATTAGGGGTGATGAAAGAGCACAATGCATACAAAAAATAGATTTCGAAACCATTGCCAGCCATGGTTTTGATCATGTTAGGTTACCGGTGGATGAAAAACAGCTATGGGATGAAAATGGTAATATAGATAATGTAACCTTAAACTTATTAAAGCAAGGTATTGATTGGGCTCACGAGTGCAAACTCAAAGTAATTGTTGATCTACACTCATTAAGAAGTCATCACTTCGTTGGCAATAATCAACGAATATGGAATGACTCAGAAGCTCAAATCCAATTCATTGACTACTGGAAAGAATTATCAAGTCACTTAAAAGAATACCCAAACAAACTACTTGCCTACGAAATTTTAAACGAAGCCGTAGCAGAAGATCCCAATGACTGGAATAAGCTTATAAGAAAAGCAATTAGCGCCATACGTGAGAAAGAACCAAAACGCACCATCGTTATTGGATCAAATAAGTGGCAGCAGGTTTATAGTTTCCCTGAATTAAAACTACCGGAAAATGACACTAATCTCATCCTTAGTTTCCATTTCTACGAACCATTTTTGGTCAGTCATTACAAGACTTCATGGAATACCATAGGCACCTATAATGGCCCAATTGTCTATCCTGGTTACGCTATTGATACGCTCCAATATCCATCACTTGATAAATCCTTACAAGAGGCAATCTCTTACGAAAACCATTACTACGATCGTGAAACAATGGAGGAACGGATTTTAATAGCTGTTAAAATCGCTAAGAAACACAAGCTTCAATTGTACTGTGGCGAATTTGGCTGCTTTCCTTCTACTCCGCTCGCCATAAGAAAAGCGATTTATACCGATTGGATCAGCATCTTCGATTAACACAACATTGCCTGGGCACATTGGAATTATAAAAACGACTTTCCTTTATTTGATGGTAAATCGCTGAAACCAAACAACTCACTACTTGACATATTAAAACCAACAGCTCTGAAAACCCGAAAGGACAGGCGCCCCTTACACAGGACGATGCACTTATTTACAGCACAGCCTCACCTATGCGCAGGATGTAAGCAAACTTCCCTAGGACGGCTCACCTTGTTTCCCATTCACTCTCAATTATGCGCAGGGCGGCTCAACTCGTTGCAGGACATAGAAAATAGGCCAGGAAGTTTTAGTTTAATAGCCATACTTCGACATATTTTGGCAAGCTCAATAAGCGCTCAGTATTCGACTCTCCCATTAAACCTCGGATTTTAAAGTAACCACGAACTTTATAAAACCTGAATCTTGTGCACTTCGGTATAATCAAGCGTAGTAGTAAGCTGCATGTAGTACTGCCCCGCACTCAGAAAAGAAAGATCAAGCTCTTGTGCATAAAATTCTCGACATAGACATTGCCCCTGAATATTAAACACAGCTATACTTTCTACTCTTGCTCCCTTAATATAAAATAAACCATTAGAAGGGTTAGGATATACGCTTAATCGTTTTTCATTTTCAGGGTGAAAAATAGACGTTGTGTTATCTCCCTCGGGATAAAGCTTAAATTGATCTACCTTCAATGTTGATTCGCCCGTATAAACCTCGTAACCTGCTGCAATGGCTTTGAGCCAGGTATTGTCGCCTGCAATTTTTTCGTGTGCCAAACTTAAGTACGGCTCGGGTATAGCCGCATATTGTATATAGTCTTTTGTAGTGGCAATCAAATGCTTTATATTAATATTTGCGACCGATGGTGCCCCATTGCTTCCGTAGGGAATTAGTTTTA
This sequence comes from Carboxylicivirga fragile, assembly GCF_050589805.1. Taxonomy (NCBI): domain Bacteria; kingdom Pseudomonadati; phylum Bacteroidota; class Bacteroidia; order Marinilabiliales; family Marinilabiliaceae; genus Carboxylicivirga; species Carboxylicivirga fragile. The sequence goes on from NZ_JBNGOY010000008.1 coordinate 102,288, forward strand.
TATGCGCCTTATCATCCTTATCGCCAGTATCCACAAAAAACTTATAACGAATGGCGTAAGTATAAACAAGACCATCAAGTGTGAGTTCGTAGGGTTTTAGGCTCCCATCCGTATTTCGGGCAAAGAAATATATTTTGTTATTAAGCACTTCGGCCTGGTCATTCAGGTCATCAGAGAAATTATGGCTTTGTGCCTTCACAACTAAATCATAGTCGCGCTCGGCATTGATGGGTTCACTCGTTTCGCTTCCGTTAATATCAAAAATAAAGTTAATGGACGACATCCACTTATCGTCTGCATCCAGAGCGTTGGTTTGTGTACTTTCCCATACAAAACTCATATTAGGATGAATGTCTTTTATCTGAACAGGCATGCCTACCACAGCTTTTTCTCCCACTATCCATTGGCCTCCAACTTTAGAGCCTCCGGCTCTCACATTAGGGTAGCCATCCATTCCGCCATCATAAGTATCGATGTAATCCAACTGAAAACCTCCTCCATGATTCGCATTCATCATAGCTGAGCAATAAAACATGCTTCCACCCACATTCGAGGAAGGTATCAATGCGTAGGAGCTAAATGGAATGACGCGCGATGAAAGAACTATCTTATCGTTTTCGTCACAAACATTCTGTGCTTTGGGTTCACCTGCAGAAAACAGAATAAAAAGACTACAGACTAATAATGTATGATTCATTATCTTAAAATAATGTTAGTACTAATTGCCAGCGCATCAATAAATCAACACCTTATGAATTGAGGAATTTGTTTGAATTATGTACATACCATCGTTCAGATGATTCACATGAATAAGCAAGGCATCTCCCCTATCTACTTCAACGCCACTCATCGAATACAAGCGCCAATTAACACTAGGGCTATCCGTTTTAATTCGGATGGTTTTATTCTGAGCTGAATAAGAGATTGTCTCTGTTTCTTTGAGGCTTGATTCTATACTGGTTGGTATATCCGACTTAGCGATACTCACTACAGCTATGGAATAGGCCGGAAGACTAATTATGCCACTAGCACTTTGCGAAACAAAAGCCTGCTCTGGAGAGTTGTAGGGATCGGTCAATACCTGATTCACATCCTCATGAAAATATTCCAAAGTATAAGCTCCAGCATAACTTTGTCCGCCAAATTGAAGGTTTAATGTGGCAGGCTCGGGCAATTTATTTACTGCCAAAACCTTTACCTCATCGCCATGATCAACCGCTCGGGCATTAACAGCAGGAAGACCTGGCTCTAAATCAGCACTTGTACTTAAAGCACTATACACCTGTTTATCTTTAAACACATCAAACAATTTGGCATAAACAACACCATTAGCTGTCAACACCATTTGCGAGCCAATATTATAGGTCAGTGTTGATTCGTGATAATGTTCGTTTTTAAATAACATATGAATGCCGGCCTGTTTCACTACTTCCTCTTCTTCTATGGCTAAAAACAGATCGGTAATTGATAAAGTCTGAATAAAATTCAAAGGTGTATCGTCCGATAGCACATTCCATTCAGTCATTAATAGTGGTGTATTTCCAAACAGATTTTTGTAGGCTTCAAAACGTTCCTGCGTTGTTTTATAGGCATTCAGCATTGTAAATGCCGATATTGGGTTTAATAAGAAAGTATTGGTTTGTACGTAGCCATGCATCACCGTAGCGTCATAGTAATTCTCTTGAGCCAAATTATAATTCCAGCCACCTGCTTCCCAAGCACCATGCTCAATATTCACCGCTACTTTCACATCGGATATTACTTCTTTCAGCCCGGCTGCCAAATCGGTTGTATGCAATATATAATTCTCTTCTGAATCGACCTGCCCAATACCTTGTGTTCCTATAAAATAGTTCTCATTGCCCATCTCAATCCAGGCAATATCCAAGCCTCCGTCAATACGATCCTGCAGCCTTTGTTTCGCTACTTCAACCGTTTCGGAAATGACATTAAACATGAGTGTTGAACTGGCACCACTACTTAATGAAAAAGCTTCGAATCCGGGATATCCCACACGGTGATCCATACTATACCCTTTATCGTAGGAGTATTGATTTTCGTAGTAGCCATCGCGTCGCCAATCGTAGAAATTACCTACAGTGCCTCCCGGGAAGCGAAGATTAGTCATCGGAAAGTGCTCGTAAATGACCTGATGTACCTCATCATCGGCCCAACCATAATCGGCCCATGTGAAATGTGTATTAGAGGAGAGTTTATCGTTATTAAACGGCCGTGTGCTTTGAAGATCAATATCAAGGTAGCATATCTTATCAGCCGGCACATCAAAGGGAAATTCAAGAGCAGGTACCGATGGTGCTGTGCTTAGTAACTGTGGATTCTTTATCACCATGGTACCTGTGGCACTTTGTATACCAAATTCAATGGTTATCTGTGTCTCACTATTCTTCTCTATTTTCAAACCAGTGGTCACCCATCGCTTTTCAAGCGGATTATAAAAATTTAAAACCGGATATTTAGAACCATCACTTTTATACATCTTAAACTTAGGCGCCTTATGTGCTGCATCGCCACAAACGATATTCTCAAAATAGACATCAGCCACCAAATACAAGGTAGAAGTATTTGCAGGAATATCTACCACCAGGGAAGCAGTGCGATAGCCCGTGCTTGAGCCAATAATTTCTATCTTATTAGCACTTTGAGTTACTCCCGAACTGTAAGTCCAGTCTTGATTCGTGAAAGAAATATCAACTATGGATGCATTAACAAAATAATGTAAGCTCAGCATCACACAAAGCGCAAGAATTTTAATTCTCATAGAACATCGATTTTTTTTACCACTTCAACAACTTTTGATTTCCTTAATCTTCACAGTTATGCTCTTTCAACAATGAGAGCATTTTTTCAGCATACCGTTTACCAATCATTCTGTAGCCCTCCGAATTAAAATGTGCCCTGTCCATTGCCGGGCATCCTTCAGAAGAGATAACGTGGGCATTTAAGAGCACATCTGGCAAAGTATTAATGATTGGATTCATTGTAGAGCAACAATTATCAGGTTCGGAAACCAGCTCACCAGCAAGCAGAGGAATATCCACAGCTTTTAATGAGAGATCCTTCAACATATCGTCATAAATCTTTTTTACGTACATGGGCCATTGGGTATCTCCGGTATTGGTTTCACCCTGATGCAAGAGAACGCCTTTAATCACACCGTTCTTTTGTGCTTGTTTAGCCAATTCAATCAAGCACTCATAGGGATTACCACCGTATCCCTTCACTTTATTGGCAAACCATGCTTTACCATCCTTAGAGTCATAATCGAGATATTGATCTTTATCGAATAAACGTATATCGCAACCACCAATCGCCACATTGATAACACCAACTGTAATACTGTCGGGCAGCTCTGCTACCAATGTTCTGCCAAAATAATCAGCTGGCGAAAGGCCAGCGTAACATTGACTTAATGGTGACACAGCTGTGTACCACTCTCCCTTCTTTCTGCACAGGTTATCGCAATCCATTGATGCCATCACCTGAAACCGATTATCAACCCTTGTGTCTTGCGCTTCAATTTTTCCTTGTCCTTCCATATTAGATTGACCAAAACAGAGATAGATATGGAAATTAGTGTCTTGTGCAATTATATAACTTGAAAACAGTAGTAACTTAATAAATACGAGTAGTCTTATATACTTTATGGTATTATTCATCTTTAATTTTTTATTGATGTTCCATGCATCTTATCTATTTTGGCGCTTCGCCAAACCAATCCCAATATGTAATAACACAATTTATCTCAATTCGTTACCACTTAATATTTTCATCGATAAAGGCAATCAAGAGTTTAGCCATCACTTTGTGCTCATCCACTTTGGGATGTCCTGGGGTATTTTTATAGGGAAACATCAGCGTATACATCTTTTCATCATTCAGTTCCTTAACAGCCGTTTGCACATATCCCGGCCAAGACGATCCTTCTTTGGTGGCATCCATACTTCCCAGTGCGCAGATAATATTTGCTTTGGGATATTTTGCTCTGATATCAGAGACAAAACTTTTATAAGCATCAATATGGCTATAATCAAACTCAAGCGGATTGTTTTGTGCAATAAGGTTTGTGCTTAATACGCACAAAAGAAGTAATAAGTAGAGATGTAATATTTTAATCATAGCGTTTCTTTTAAGTTACTCGCTTACTCTTCACAAACAACTTTTCTTATTCGGATGTTGCGGAAGCGTTTAACAAAGCTTTGTTCATCTCACTATAAATAGCTTTGGGCTTTAAATTAGCATCCCAAGGTGCAATCACCAATTTGTTCTTGTTTTTATAATGAGGTACATCCTTAATGTTCCAGAGGTTAAAGGTCACCACTCCACTTTGGCGCATCTCCAATACAGCATTGAAAATATTCATATAAGTAGCAATGTGTTGTTCTTCCGTGCCAGGTTCTTTAGAGGGCACGTGAATATTACATTCCGTCACATGAAATTCAAGTTTATTTTTATGCGACCAGGCAATGAGCTCTTTCAAAGCCTTAATACTCACTTCGGGCGATTCCCATTCCACATCGCGCCCATAACTAATGTGTGCCTGCCAACCAATGCCATCAACTTTATAATTATTGTCACGCAGGTAACGGACTAAGTCTTTAATCTTATTCCATATCAAAGGACTCATACTGCCATGTTGATTAATCACCAGCTTTTTATTGGTGGCCTCCTGTGTAGCTATTTCGAATGCTCGAATAATATAGATGGGTACTTTACCATCCAGATGCGGATACTTTTGCTTATCGACCTGCTCATAACCAATAGCCTCCCATGGCAACTCCCAACTATTATCACCCAGGCGAGCCGTTTTCCAGGTTCCATCGCGACTTACTGTTTCGTTAATCACATCCATCCAAACCACTACTTCCTCATCGTTATAGCGACGACACAACTCAGTCATATACTCACTTAGGTTGGTCAATAACTCCACATGGCTGCGCTCATCGTTCTTTGCCCAGCGTGAGCATTGCGGACTAATTGGTCCATGAATTCGGATAACTTGCTTATGCTTTTTGGCAAACTTTATCCAGGCATCTGAACGATCCCAACGCCATGTTTGAGGATTAGGATGCACATAGCTCTGTTTAAAATCGTTGGCCGGTGTAGTATAAGAAAACTCGCGAGCTAAAATCTTAGACTCTTTAGTGCCAATTTTACTATACATACTTGTAGCACCAATGTATAGACTCTTGTCAGGGCTAATTCGCTCTACAATTTTCCGGATAGGTTCTTGAGCACTTAAATCAGCAATTGATAAAATACTAATAACAGTTATTACAACTAATTTCATTTTTTTCATAATTACCGATTTTATTATTTCTACACTAATGTTTAATAATTTGACATAACTCTTCAGCAAATAAGGCAGCACCTTCAATACCAAAATGAGCTTTATCTGTTAAGCGGTCTGCCCTTAAATTTTTCTCCGAACTAATTTCATCTCCCTCAATAAGGTAAAGTTTGCTGTCCCCGTTTTTCTGGAAGTCGTTTACGAGTATTTTTAGGGCTTCACGAAAATCGTCAGGCACAATACCTGTTCGTTCATTGGCTTCAGCACGTGTATGTGTGAGCGTAATGCAATATATAGCAGCCTTGGGTTGATTTTGTCGAATGGTTTTTAAATAAGCTCGATAATCATTACTGTACTGCTTCACCGACTTATCATTAAACATTAAATCGTTATAGCCAATCAAAATGGTGATGACATCTGCCTGAGGCATTTCACCTGTCATACTAGCAATGGCTGGAGATATTTTAGCCCCTCCAACAGCCAGATTATAATAATTATAATCCAGTTTCTGCGCCAGCAAATAAGGGTAGGTCAAATAAGCAGCTGATCCTTGTCCTACACCATGAGTAATACTATTGCCAATGGCAAAATAGATGGGTCGTACATCCTCAGGAATGGAAAGTAAACTTGCTCTATCAAGCAGCTCCATTTTAAGTAAAGACACATTGGCAAAACTTGGTAAAACAACCTCAAATAAACTTTCTTTTTCTCCAGCTACATTTTCGAATTCAAGTAGCATCTCATTCTTTGACTTTTCCCCTTTGAAATCAAAGGTATGGGTTTGGATCCCATTTTGAAGCACAGCAAATTCAGCACCCCTATTCTGACCTTGGTCTGGTGCAAATGTCAGGCGAATTTTAGGACTAGCTGACTTGAATCGTAAACGTATACCACTATTAGTTCTTGCCTTATCGGCATTAAACATTGCCTCCGACAAGGGAGCGTTTAAAGTGGCTTCCGAAAAACGATTATAAGACAATTTAGCTTCCTCGCGCATCACATAATTGGCTCCCAGCACTTGTATTTTTTCCATTCTGAGATCCTGAGCGACAAAGGTTTCCTGAGCCAAACTATTGGAGCAACTTACAAACAAGCTACTCAGTAGGATAATATTAAAAACTATCTTTATCATCAGGGTTGCGAGTTTAGTATTTGTAATAATTTATCCTGTAAAAGACTGCGCACCTCGGCATACTCTTCGTTTTCTGCAAATGATTCTTTTTCCAGAGGATCCTTTTCATAATCGTAAAGCTCTACACCTACAATATCAGGATTGGAATAAACGTCTGTTTTTCTGAATTCGCCCTTCAGCCACAAAGTCAATCGGTACTGCTTGGTTCTTAAGGAATAGCCCATTACCTTATTTCCACGAGGATATTGACTTATGGCATAATCTTTTATCTCTACCTTTGAATTCTTAAGCACAGGCACTAAACTAAGACCGTCCAACTCGTCATCAACAGGCAAGTTACTCAACTCACATAAGGTTGGATAGATATCAACAAATTCAGCCATTGTATTGGCTTGTTTACCTTGTTGCATTCCAGGTGCAGAAATCATCATAGGAACCCTTGTGGCTTGCTCAAAATTGGAATGTTTGCACCATAAACCGTGGTCGCCCAAGTGCCATCCATGATCGCCCCACAACACAATAATCGTATTATCACTTATACCCAATTCATCAAGCTTATCCATTACTAAACCAATCTGTGCATCCACATAGCTCACGCAAGCTCTATACCCATGTATCAACTCTTTTTGCTGATCTGTGGGAACAGGCCCTTGCTGCGGGATATCGGAGTAGTTGCGCAATTCGCCCCAGGTATGATAAGCATAATCAGGTGCACCTATAGCTTCCTCCTGATATGGGTTTAACTGTATGGCATCGCGCTCATACATGTCCCAATATTTTTTTGGTGCAGCAAATGGCAGGTGAGGTTTATTAAACCCTAATGCTAAAAAGAAAGGCTTATCATTTGAGCTTAATTCTTCCAGTAGTTCAATACCGGCAAGTGCAACAGCTCCATCTTTGTATGCTCCATCTGGTACATCCATACATTCGACAGATGGCGCTAAACCCATTTTTTTCAAGTATTGGTTGGTTTCCTTCCAACCTAGCTTCTGTTTTTTACTCTGACGATAAGCTTTATGAATTTCTTTTGCCTGATACTTGCCATTGGCCGGGTATTTATAACCTTCAGGGTATACCAATTCTTTTGACTCCTTATAAGGAATGCTCCACGACTTAGGATCATTATTTTTTGCCCCATGCATCAGTTTACCCAAACCAACCGTTTCGTAACCTTGCTGCATAAAGTATTGAGGTAAGGTTACTACATCGGGGTTAACATCGCGCATGTTGGTTTTTAAATCCCATACTTTGGTTTGATCAGGGCGTAATCCGCTAAACAAACTTACCCTTGATACAGCACATACCGCTTGCTGACAATAGGCATTATTAAACTGCACACTTCTAGCCGCCAAAGCATCCATATTAGGCGAGATTATTTCCGTATCGCCATATGTGCCTAACATTGGCTTTAGATCATCCACAGCTATAAATAATATATTTGGCTTCTGTGGTTTGGACTGTGCACAGGCTACTAACTGCACCCCCAGCACCATAAATAGTAGAAAGTATGCCTTCAAACTTCGATTCATCATTTTCGCAGATTTAATATTATTAATTATCTCTTATCACTTTCAGCTTTTGCTGTTCTACTATAAAATCAAACGCCAGCTCTTCCAAGCGTTTATTGTCAAGCATAGCACCCCAGGCGCCATGCCCCTTTCCTTCTAGTGGGTAATAAACAAATGGCGCACCGGTGCTTTCATACATCTGTTTTAATTCCTTTGCATTAATGAAGGGAACAGTAGGATCTTCTGTACCATGAGCAATAAACAGGGCAGGATCATTACGGTCAAATCGTTGATGACTAAATATTTTTTCCATTGCATCCAATGCAGCTTTTGATCCCCAAAGGTCGACTATGATTTTAATCTGATAGGATTGATCAATGTTTGTAGTCGTCAAGCTTGGGTCTTGCTCAAATGTCAACTCGTCTCTGAAATCTTCCGGGTTAGAAATACCCATTGTTATGGCGGTAATAGCGCCTGCAGAACCTCCACCAACAGTAATATAATCTGTATTTATATTGTACACATCAGCATTTGCCACCACCCAACGCAGCGCTGCCTTGGCATCTCGAATAGCAGGATAGATTGCTAAGAACGGTCCTACCTTCGCTGCTTTAGGAAGCTTTTCTGCAAAATCAAGCCACTCAATAGGTACTGTTCCTTTATGGCGCTTTAAGCGATAATCGGCTGAAATGAACACCCATCCTCTTGAGGTATAATAATTGGCCCATTCAATAATCCTCCCTTGTTGTTTTGTACCGCCAGCAAAACCACCTCCATGAATAAACAAAAATACAGGTCTGTTTTCTAACTCATTATCCGGCGTATACACATCAAGCTTTAAGGGCATAACTGTGGCATCCGAACTATTAATGCTTGAATGGCTCAAGCCTTTGGCATACACAATATCATGCTCCACATTTACTTCAAATGTCTGCTCAGCCTGTACAACAGGTGTTTCATCCTTACAAGACTTTGATTCACTTTTATTATTTGAAAACGAAAGTGTGCACTTGCCAATTGCTAATATTAAGATAACTGCCCTTATTAATCTATGCATACGTTTATCTTTTAATCAATTTTATTACATGCCCATTTTGTTCGAAAAGGTAGACTCCTGAAGAAAAAGCTGAAATATCAAATACAGACTCCTCTCCGGCTTTCATAACCTGACCATTCATGTTATAAACCGTCCAAGGCCCAGCTTTACTAACTCTAAAGATACCTTTAGAAGGATTTGGGTAAACCAATACTTCACTTCCCTTGGTGGCATTAATGGACAGAGGCTCTTCATTCAGCTTAATGTTGAGAGAATTGAATTTTAATGCGCCAAAACCATCCGTCACCTCTAGACCAACTTGTATATTTGGCACATACTGATTTTTATTCAGGTAGCCTCTTGATATAAACGAATCATAAATGCCTTTCATATCAATACTTCCCTGAAGCAATTGCTCGTTATCTTTAATAATCACCCTGCGCCATTCATAACCATTCTCCTCCTTATACAAGCGTGCAAATGGTTTTTCATTAATAATGGTATCTGTTAACACAGTTGGGTATGGTGGAATCCACGTTCCTTTCTGGTCAAATACAAAGAAAAAATCACCGTCGTTACTACTGAAATCATCCAGGTAAGCTTCGTCGGTAACAAAATGGTTCAGCGCAATTTTATAGCCTTCTGTACCATAGAGTTGTTTAAAATCAAAATCCAGCTCCATTGATTCAATGGAAGATAATTGTATAGGGAAACCCGACAAGTCCTCTCTTATTCCTTTTCGATTACCCCACAATACACTGATATAACACCAAACTGAGGCACCATCAAAATCTCCGGGTGACGATGGAGTATCCCAAACAAAAATGGTTTGATCAGGCAAATCGGCGTGGCAAAGTGTAGCCATTCTGAAATCCACACCCTCCTGGGCTGTGCCACGTCCCCATAAATTATTGTATCCTAAATAAGGGTTGCCAGGCACTATGTATGTTTCTTTATGCGACTCTAATATCACATACTCATTGCTATTGGATAGTGTGTAATCATAGCCATCGACAACCACAATGCTTGTTTGCTCATTATTACACTGTATCAATAAATCATGCCTTGTTACTTCACCGATTACATCCTCAATAACAGTGTTGATGCTAATAATGCCCGTTGTCGGCTCAATAACAAAATGATTATCGTTGTTGCCTCCTACTATTTCATAATCAAAGCTTCCTTCTCCTGGCAAATCAACATCAGCAATCTGATCGCCCATTTTTTCGAATTCACTCCTGTAAAATAGAGAAGACTGAGCAAACAGATGACAACTATTAGAAAATAGTACCACTGTCAGAAAAACATGTAATAATACCTTTGTCATTTCTTTTTCTTCCACTTGCTCTTACTCGGATCGATCTTCTTGGCATTAATGGATTTCCGCCACTCTTTTACTAAAGCATGTAACTCTTTGGTTTTCTCAGGGAGTTCCTGACTCAAATCTTTATTTTCACCAATATCATTACTTAAATCAAACAGCTCTACACGTCCTTCGTCGTACCAATCAATTAGCTTATACTTACCCAAACGCACTGCTGAGCTATTCTCATCTCCTGTACTTCCCGGCCGAGCCAGAGGCGAATGCCAAAACATAGGTGTTTCACGTTCAAACTTTTTACCTTTAATGGCTGCACTTACATCTATCCCATCTAAATGATCCTTTGGACGCTGATCCAAACCAGCCATTTCTAATACAGTTGGGTATATATCGGTTCCTGTTATTAAGGCATCACTTACCTGACCAGCTTGGCTTTGTGCCGGCCATTTGACAATAAAGGCCTCACGAATACCTCCTTCGTACAACCAGCCTTTTCCATAACGTAAGGGATAATTAGAAGTAGCCAGTTTACGTGTATTACCACGTGTTGAAAGGCCTCCATTATCGGCAGTGAAAATGATGATTGTATTATCTGCAATATCCAATTCAATCAGTTTAGCTTGTAGCTTAGCCATACTCTGGTCGATGCTTTCTATCATGGCTGCATAAACCGGATAATCCTGAAGAAGTTTAGTATCACCTGTGATTGTTTCTTCATACTCCGGCAAATCATATTCCATCGATTTTAGTTTGGCCTCATACTTCTTAACCAATTCTGGTTTGGCCTCAAAGGGTGTATGCACCCCGTAATGCGATAAGAAAACAAAGAAAGGATCCTCACTTTGATGGCTAACATGATCTGATATAAAATCTAATGTTTCATCGGTAATGCGATCAGTAATGTATTCACCTTCCTGGCCATCTTCCAAACCATGAATTTCGTTTTTCTTATAACCTTTTTTACCCGATGGAGTAGCTTCTCCTTTGCGATATGGATACCAATAAGTGGGCGGTGCACCAGCTGCCCCTCCAGCCACATTTACATCAAAGCCCTGATTTTCGGGCATATTTCCTTCCTTATCTCTGAACAACAGATGCCATTTACCTGTGAAAAATGTTGAGTATCCACCTTCTTTTAAAGCTTCTGCAATAGTAACATCTTCAGGCAGCAAACCTCCACCTCCCGGAACAGAATCACGGGCAGGATATTTTCCTGTCATTACACCGTAGCGAGCAGGCACACAGCGAGGATGAGCAGTATACGCCTGAGTAAACCTAACTCCTTCTGCAGCTAATTGATCAATGGCAGGTGTCTCATAAAACTTAGATCCCTGACAAGCTAAATCCATCCATCCCAAATCGTCCACATAGAAGATAACGATATTTGGTTGTTGCTTTGGTTTATCCTCAGCAAATAATAGTACTTGATTGAGCAATAATATACCGATGATGGCTACTACGAACTTTATCTTCCCCTGCATCCTAAATATTTTTAATTTCAGAATATACTCTATTTTTAAATAATAAAATACCTCTGCAATTTTTACATCACAAAGGTATTTTCACCTCAAACCAAAACTTCTAACTATTTCTTTGTAAACTTCTTAATTACTTTTTCACCATTTACCTCAAGAGCAGCAATGTAAATGCCATTTGGTAAATGTGCTACATCTACTCCGTCAACTAATTCCATTACGTCTAACACCTTTTGGCCAGATAAGCTATAAATCTCAACTTTACTTACAAGATCAGAAGAATCGATGTATAACATTGATTTAACAGGATTAGGATATATCGAAAGCCCACTTAAATTATCATTAATAGCTGTCGCATTATCAACAGTAATTATTACAGTATAAAACAATTTTGCCCCATTTTCTGCTTCTACCCTTACACTAACTTTGCCACTGCCTGAAGAAACATCGGCGTTTCCATCAGCAATCTCAACGGCAACTTCTTCACCATTAACATCAGTTACTTGTCTTATTGTAACAGTTGCTTTCTCATTGTCTGTAGCAGTTGCTGAAAAATTAACCACAGTAGTACCATTTGGAACTGTTAATGTATAATCGTGAACACCAGAACTAAATCCAGGAACCAAAGTTCCTAAAGAACTAGTTAAACTACTCAAAGTAGCATCATCATTTCCTTTTAAAAGTTTTATATAGTCTATCTCAACTGTGCCAGCATTTACCGGATCAGCCAACTTAGCCGGCCCCATAATAAGGAAGGATGCGATATTGCCATTCCAATATTCATGTCCACCTAATAAAACTCTGTAAGTTTTAAATTCAGTATCATTAGCAGTGGTATTAGGAATTATATTACTTCTTTGATTGCCATCAGGATCAACAAAGACAAACTTCAATGGAGCCTCACTATCAACATCATAGATAGTGTTATTTTTCAATCTAACTTCAAAGATATCAAACTCATCACCCATAACGCCAAGTTTATCATGTTGAAATCTCGGCCAGTTGCCCGTCATTGTCATAACTGCCGAGCCATTAACAACCTCTATATCACAATTGGTGTAAGCTTCCCAACCTTCCAGATCACCATTAGTATTAAAGTTCCATTCATAAGTAAATCCTGGTATCTTTGTGAACGTAGCACTTATGCTTTTATCACCATCCATGGTTAAAGTAGTCGGGTTTGTCGTACCGCTTAAGTCTCCTCCCCAGCTTGTAAACTCATATCCTAAATAGGGCACTGCCGTAATTGTTTGTACAGAATTCTGTGGCAAATCATCACTGGCAGGTGTGATTGTACCCGCTCCTGTTATAGTTTTACTTAAATTATAGGTAGCTCTGGTGCCAAAAAATAAATCATCAGCAACAAAGGTTTGAGATACACCAGCTCCTAAATCACTATTTGACTGCAATATAAATTTATCAATATTCAAAGCTGCATCTAAGGAAACTGTTGTAGTAAAAAACTCCCAACTGTCACTAGCTTCAAATGCAGTTCCATTAACGGTTTTAGTAGACCCATCTTTAAATTTCACCTTAAACTTGGCTAATTCTCCAATTGTACCTTTTGCCCAAAACGACAATTCGTAATCTCCTATAGCAACCTGCGTGGTCCCATCTGTAATATACTGAGCACCTTTATTTATAGCAGCAACTACCTCATAAGCGTTCGTTGACCCATTATTACCTGGCGATACAATCTGACGACTATCAGCTCCACTATTAGTCCAACCATCAGCCCCTCCTTCAAAATCAAAATTAGGTACGAAGTTTTGTCCATTCATATTTAGTGACAACACAACGATAAGTAGAGTAAAAAGTTTTTTCATAATACTTAAGATTTAAAAATTAGTTTAAGCCAATATATGAGCTTATATCAAAAGGCTTGGTGGTATAATCGTTCTGCTAGGGTAGAAGAATCATTCAAGCACCCTAACACATTAATATTCAGCACAAACAAACAAAGTCATTGTAAATCGTAAAAACTAATACGAACGATTACTAAACCATAGTAGAACGATAGTAGCGACACCTACTACCTTGCGAAACAATACTTTTACAACCATAATCTATTTGTAAAAAGTCTATGCAAAAACGTTTACTCATTTTAAGCACATTAATTACTATAAGTATCTCCATATTAGGACAAGGGGATAATGGGCGACAATTTTTCCATGATAAATGGGAGGCTAAGACTTATAGTATTCCGAGTGAAAACACTGTACAAACGCTTAATACTAGTGCGACTCCGGATGCCACCATTTCGTTCAATACTGAAAACAAACTGAATAAAGTACTTCCCCAGCATCTTGGCGTAAACACTACGTTTAGAAATGGGAACGACCAACTGGATCGCACATCCTTATATACAAATGCTGGAATTGGCTCCATGCGTTTTCCGGCAGGAAGCGGATCAAACAAATACTTTTATGATGGTACTATTCCGGATGAGTTTCGCATTGAAATGACTGGAATAAACGGTCAGAATTCTAATTACATGACACTAGAGCTCTTTGTTGACTTTATTGGAGATGCAGGAAGCGAGGCAACCGTAGTTGTTAATTACTTCTATGCTCGATATGGAATCACCACTGAAGGTACCAGGGAAGCACGCGTGCAACAGGCGGCTGATTATGCGGCTGGTTTTGTTCATCGTATGAATATAGAGTTAAACGCCAACATCACTTATTGGGAAATTGGAAACGAATGTTACGGTGCATGGGAAGAAGGTTTTGAAATAGATGGAGAAGTAACTACTGGTAAAGAATATGGCGAAGATTTCAGAGTATTTGCAGAAGCCATGAAAGCTGTTGATCCTGACATTAAAGTGGGTGCCGTAGTTACTCGCGAAGATGACGATTGGAACAGCACCTTATTACCAGAAGTAAAAGACCACGCGGACTTTTTAGTGGTTCATAATTATTTTACCACTGTAAAAGATGCCACAGCAGAAAACATATTAGGCAGCGTTGGTCAGGTAGAAACGATTCATACCACGCTTGGCAATTGTATCGAAAAATATACTGACAAAACACGGGATCACTTTCCGGTAGCCATGACGGAATTTAATTCTCGTGGCCCTTTAAACTGTACCATGGTTAATGGCTTATTCGTTTCGCAAGTAATTGGCGAAATAATAAAGAATGGCTATGGCATGGCCGACTTATGGGTATCGGAATGGAACTGGAACGAAACCGATCAGGAAAGCAAAGGCTTTCTGGCTCGCAGCGATCCGGATCAGGTGGACTACTCACCTCGCCAAAGCTATATACCGTTTCAATATTACAACAGATGCTTTGGTGATGAACTGATAGAATCAGCAAGCAACAAAAGTGATATAAAGGTTTATGCCTCCACATTTTCAAGTGGTGAGCTGGGCTTAGTGGTTGTGAATACTTCAGCTAATAGTCAAAGTGTAAACCTTGATTTATCAAGCATCGGAACCAATATCAATCAAGCTGAAGTCTGGTGGTACGAACTACATGGTAATTCAATTACTGCGGGCGATAAAAAGTTCTACATCAATAATCAAAGTGGTACAACACAAGGCGGTGGCCCCGATGATTTCATGACGATTCATCCATATTATGCCAACATCGAAACAAATAGCATATTCGAAACGAAAGCCTATAGCGTTAATTACATTGTATTAAAAACCAATGAAGCTCCATTGCCTCCGCAGATAGAACAATCAGGGGCAACTATAAGTATAAGTTCTGAAACCACAGGTGCTAGCATTTATTATACAGTGGATGGATCTGAGCCTACAAACAGTTCTACCTTGTACGAAAACCCTTTTAATGCACCTCCTGGCGCAACGATAAAAGCCATAAGCAGCAAAGATGGAAACAACAGTTCTGTTACCACTTTTAAACCACAATTCAATGTATTATTTATCGCTATTGACGATTTAAAGCCGGTACTTAATTGCTATGGCGAATCACAAATTATTTCACCTAACATTGATCGTTTGGCCAATCAAGGAATGGTATTTACAAAGGCCTATTGTCAATGGGCAGTATGTGGCCCATCGCGCGCCAGTGTAATGTCGGGACAAACACCAGATGGGACAGGCATTCGTAATTTAAGTAGTTTACTGAGAGAAGAAAATTCTGAGATTGTAACGCTTCCTGAATACTTTCTGAACAAGGGTTATGGTACAGCCGCTTGTGGTAAGATATATGATCCACGTAATGTGGATGATAGTCACGATAGTTTCTCATGGACCATTCCCTATACCGATCCAGGTGATTATACCTATCCTGACGAATATCCACCTTTTGTACAAGGTAGCGCCTACCGTGTGACGGCTAATACTGCTACTGAAGAAGGTCCTGAAGGTATAGATGATGATGGTTATCAGGATGGACAAATAGCGCTTGATGCATTAAATAAGATGGATCAACTGCAACAAAACGGAGCACCATTTTTTCTAGCCGTTGGTTTCAAAAAACCACATATTCCATTTATTGCCCCAAAGAAATATTGGGATATGTATGATCGAAGCACTTTAAATTTGGCTCCTTTTCAGAAAATAGCAGAGGGAAGCCCGGAATACGCCTATCATACTCCTGAACCTCTTGGATACGATGACATTCCTGATCCATGGGAATATGATGATGTCGATCTGGGTGATAATATACTTGAATTAGAACATCAAAGACGATTAATACATGGCTATTATGCATCAGTTTCTTACATTGATGCGCAGGTAGGTAAGCTACTTGACAAACTTGATGCAATGGGGCAAGCCGATAATACGATCATTGTTTTGTATGGCGATCATGGATACCACCTTGGTGATCACAACCAATGGGGAAAACATACTCAATTTGAAAACTCAGTACGTGCACCTTTAATTATATCATCACCAGGTATGAATAGCGGCACTAATGCTACTCCTGTTGAATTTACGGACATATACCCAACACTTTGTGATTTAGCTGGTTTAGAAGTTCCAAGCAATAAACTACAAGGCATTTCACTAGCACCCGCATTAAGAGGAGAAAGTATAAACAAAACATGTGCCGTATCTGAATATCGCGCTGGTGGGGGGGCTGCCTATTCATTCCGTACTGATCGCTATAGACTCAGTCTCTGGCTGAATGGTTCCAATGACCGACCAGACCTTATCGAATGGGATGCATCTAAAATTAAAGCCATTGAACTCTACGACTATGATGTGGATCCTTTGGAAACAAAAAATCTTGCAGCGGACAGTAATTATGAACAAGTGGTCAATGATTTAACAGCAATGGCTGCCAACTGGTGGGGTGAGCAATATGCTTTCTTTAATAATAATGAAATTCAGCCCATTGAGATTCCGTACATCGAACACTTCGAGAACTATAATGTCGGAGATAGTTTTAGCGGTGACTTTTGGCTGCACGAAAACTCCATTTGGGATCGCCTATGGAAAAGTACTTATGTTGGTAACTTTTCAGCCGAAGTAATCGATGACAGTGCCAATGATGGGAATAATGTTCTTAAAGTCAAGTTCACACCTTTAGCAACTGAACAAGGAGGTAGCTTAATTAAGCTCAGAACCATTGACATGAGTGAGTTTGAGGAAAGTACTTATAGAGTGACTTATAAAGCCAGAACCTCAGCCTTGGGTACCAATACTGTTAAAATTGGAGCAGACATAAGCAGCGATAATTGGCATACTCTAAATGAGGACTACCAATATTTTTATGATACAGTTAACCTAAGCAATGGAAAGCTATTTATCTACTTCAACAATATGGAGCTAACATCGGGAACTGAATACGAAGTTATAATTGATGACCTTAAAATATCATATGCAGAGCCAACCGATATAGATGATAGCATAGACGACATTGAAATGATACATCAGGTTTATCCAAATCCAAGTGATGGTGTGATTCATCTAATCTCAGATTATCCCATAGAAAAATCAAGAGTCTATAGTATTGATGGTATCTTGCTAGTTGAGTGCAATAAGGAACACAAGCAATTAAATATCCATGAGTTCAGCAAGGGTTTATACATCCTTGAACTGTGGAGTAATAATATAAAAACCAGTCACCGTATTATTAAAAAATAAGCTAAACAAGCAAGTATGAAACGATTGCTACATATTACAAAACTTTACCTGATTCTATTATCACTTTCTATGTCGATAATAGCACAGGAAAAGTACAATATATTGTGGCTTAGCTGTGAAGATATCGGGCCTATTATGAGTTGTTATGGAGCTGAAGGTATTGAAACTCCAAATATTGATCGTTTGGCGGAGGAAGGTATTCTATTTTCAAAAGCCTATTCAACCGTTGGCGTTTGTGCACCTAGTCGATCATCGATTATTACGGGCATGTACCCTATTAGTATTGGAAGTCATAACATGCGCACAGGAAACCATTGGGGCTATCATTCGCCTGAAGAAGAAAGTTATAAGGACTACATTGAAGTGAAGGATAAAACGGGAAGAAATGTACCACAATACTCTGTTGTTCCTCCAAGCTATGTAAAGTGCTTTACTGAATACCTGAGAGAGGCCAACTATTTTTGTACTAATAATGCCAAATGCGACTATCAATTTAACTGCCCTATTACGGCCTGGGATGAAGTTGGCAATAAGGCTCACTATAAGAATAGAAACGATAATCAGCCCTTCTTTGCAGTCTTTAACCATGGCATCACCCATGAATCGCAAATTTGGAAAAAGAAAGATGAAGCCTTAACAGTGGACACTTCAAATGTGCCTATTCCAGCCTATTTTGCCAATACAACTCAAGTACGTCAAGATGTCGGTCGAAAATACTCAAACATTCAGGAGCTGGATGCTCAAATTGGAGATTGGTATAAGAAACTCGAAGAAGAAAACTTATTGGATAAAACCATCATCTTCTTTTGGAGCGATCATGGAGGACCCTTACTACGCCAAAAACGAGCCCTTAGCAACTCTGGCCTTCATGTACCCTTAATTGTAAGAATGCCTAATAAAGCAATGGCTGGCACCATAGTCGACGATATCGTTTCACTGATGGATCTTGGCCCAACGGCACTTTCGATGGCTGGGATTAAGCCTCCTACTTACATGCACGGAAAGGCATTTCTGGGAGAATACAAGGATAACAAAGGACATAGATACGCCTTTGGCAGTGCAGATCGCTTTGACGAACATACCGACATGAGTCGTTCCGTTATAGATGGTCGCTATGTATACATACGTAACTTCATGCCTGAGCTGCCCCTTACCTATCGTTTGCGTTACCGCGAACAAATTGACATGACAAAAGAGTTGCTTGCTCTTAATAAAGAGAATAAACTAAGTGGCGATGCAGCCTACATATTCATGCCAACAAAGCCACTTGAAGAGTTATACGATCTGAAGCATGATCCAGACGAAGTTAATAATCTGGCAAATGATCCAAAGCATCGTGAAAAATTAATTGAATTACGTACAGCACTCGCAGCATGGCAATTGGAAGTTGGTGATATGGGTTTCATCCCTGAGCATGATCTGGTTCAGATGATGTGGCCGGGAGGCATTCAACCCATGACTGAAACAGTGCAATTTAATCCACAGCGAAAAGGTAAACTAGAGATGCTTTGCGCAACTAAAGGGGCCTCAATTGCGTATCAAAAAGGAGACGAAATAGGTAGTGAGCGTTGGTCATTATATCACGAAGCAATTACAATAGAAAAAAATGAAAAAGTACAAGCCAGAGCAGTGCGCTTAGGTTATGCTACTTCTAAGGTATCAAAATACAATTCCGCAAGATAGAGTCCAATTTGTTTTGCAAACTTTGGTGCCCGGGGAGATTTCCTCGGGCATTTTTTATAAAAAAAATATTATAAGAGGATGCCCAAAACTTTGGACACCCTCTTTACATTACCCCCCCAATAAACTATCTTTATTTTTTAATAATCTTTAATGGTGCTTGTCCGTCAATTAAGACAAAGTAAATTCCCGCCGGATAAGCCCTCATATCGTATTGATATTGCTTTGAATCTGCTTCAATTACATCTATCGCAACACCTTTCATATCAAACACTTTTACTACACTGTTTTCACTTGGTAATTCAATGTTTAAAAAGGAAGTAACCGGATTTGGATAAGGTGCTTTCAATGCATTGTTATTAGTTCCAATGTTAGTAGGCACACAATTATCTCCTACGGTATACGAAAATACTTTAGTCACCGATAAGCCACCTGCATAGGCGAATTTACAAGCCAATTGTAGCACAGCACCTGGCGTTTGATTACTTAATGTTGTAGTAAACACACCATTCGAATTCGACATGCCCGATTCAACAAAACCATTGGTATAATTCCATAAATAGGCAACCTGACCATCTTTGATATCCAATAGCTCAAAGCTGATGTTAACATCATTACCTGAGGTCGAGAAGGCATAATTATACCCTATGTCAAAAGCCCCTTGCGATGCCTCAGAAGAAGTTCCGGAGCAGGCATTATTAGTGCTTTCTGTTGTTGTGGCATTCAACACAATCGGATTATTGGCTGCATCATTACCCGAATTATCTGAAGCGGTAACAGAAAATGAATAAGAGGTTTCAGGATTTAGAGCCGTAATTTTATAGCTGGTTTCTTCACCAGAAATACCGGTTGTGGTTTTTGTGATGCCATTATAGCTAATTTTATAGAGCAAAGCTCCCGAATTATCAGTAGCATTCAATAGAATTTCCACGCTCGACTGTGTGACTTCTCCTACAGATGCTGTAAATGCAGTAGGAGCTTCATTATCCGGTTGGCAATTATCACCAACCACATACTGGATGTATTTAGTAACCGCAAGGCCTCCGGCAAAAGCAAATTTACATGCCACACTAATGGTCGATCCTATCGGCTGACCAGCAAGGACTGTTGAGAATGTTTTACCCTCAACATGATTCATCGCTGTCTCTGAAAATGGATTTTCATTAAATAAATAGGCGACCACACCATCTTTATCATCTTGTAGCTCGAAGGTAACAGTCACATCGGTACCTACTGTTTCAAACTCATAATTATAACCAACACTAAATGAACCTTCACGAGCTTCACTTGAATTACCTGTGCAAGATCGCACTTCTTCAAACGACATATTGATGGCCTGTGATTCACCAATAGCGCCTCCATCATCAATGGCCTTAGCTGATAAAGCGTAGTCTCCAGCTGTGCTGGTCCATTCAATAGCAAATGGAGCAGTATCATCTGAATCGATCAGTACATCGTTTTGATAAAAGTCTACACCTTGAATGGTTCCATCCAAATCACTGGCACTGGCTGCTATGGTGATTTCTTCTCCCTCTTTATAGCTTGCCCCTTCTTCAGGGGAAGTGAGTGACACGGTTGGAACAATGTTGGCCGTACTACTAACTATTACCAATACCTCATCACTTGCCGTTCGCATATCAACATTAGTTACCTCAAGCTTAAAGCGATAGACTCCTTCAAGCAATCCACTTAAGGAAGGCTGAGCTATGGTATTATCATCATAAGTCACCAATGAGGGTCCATAAATTTGTGTCCATTGATAAGTTAAAGCTTGTCCAGTCGATTCGCTACTTCCTGTAGCATCTAAAGTTGCTGTAGACAATGGCCAAAGCACTTTTACATTAGCTCCTGCTGAAGCTGTTGGATAAGAATAGGGCAGATCACCTGTACGGGTGAAAGTCATTTTACCAAAGTTAAATTCCCCGGCAGAAAACTCCACTCTTAACACATGTTCACCCTCAGTTAAAGCAATATCCTGAACCGTCTTTGTTGCCCACACATCCCAACTAGTTGTTGATGTTGAAGGCACGCTAATATTCGAAACGATTTCTTCATTATCCACCACCAAAGAAAATGGTCCACCTCCATTGACATTGCCTGAAGCATAACGAAAGGCCATTGAGTATAAGCCAGACTCCGTTACATCAATAGTGTATTCAGTCCATTCGCCAGTGGCAATATGACTTATGAATTTACCTTCTGAATTATCGGATGTAGCATCTACATTTTCATCTGTTCTATAATCACCAGCATTACCTGCTGAAACATCCACATATGAAATACCTTGTCCCTGACCGCCTTCATATTTATCGTAGTTACCTGCATCAATCACCCCTGGCAAGGCAAAGGCAGTTCCTAAATATGGAACTTGTTCACCCACCTGTACATCAACTGTATTGCTCACAATAAAATCCTCACCAACATATACTTTTGCATACATGCCATGTACTCCAAGGCTTAAGTTATCAGCTTTAAAGGTATAAGGTGCATCAGCCTTTGTTCCGATAAAAGTGCTGCCGTCGTAAAAATCCACCTTCGTGATACCCGCACCTGTGGTTTCAACTAATAAGTTAACACTGCCATTGGCATAAGCTCGTGTAAAATCGGAACTTAATACACCGGTAGCATCTATATCTTTACTTGTAGCCATGGCATTAGCTGGCACATCCAAAGTATATCCATCAGAGAAAGTTACGCTTATGGGGGCATTTGTATAGTTATGTGCCACATAGGTCTTGTCGCCATCCTTATCAAACACCACAGCAATCGGATAATCGGCCGTAATACCTGTATTGACGGTACCCATCGCATTCATATTGTGCAACCAATGGTAGGTTTGCGCATCCGAAATACCAAACTTCAAATTTCTATCCGGGTTAGAATTATACAAATCAATGGCTCCTTGCGGATCAATAAAGGCCTGATACTCCCACATCACATCATGCCACAGATTTGGGTTTTCTTCATTGCTTAATATGCCTGTATTAGCTTTTATTTCGTTCCATAATTTTTCGACATAAGCGGTATTGTGCCCTAGGTAGAGTGATCCACCATGGATGGGATACATTTCAATACCGTAGGAGGCTGCAATATCAGCCGTCCAGAAGGTTCCATTATCGTATGAATTACCCCAAACACGAGAAACCAAACTGTATTGTTGTTCAGGCTTGAAATTGCGCTCATACATATCAAACCAATATTCTTCAATAGCCGACTGCTCGGTTGTATACAAATGTATTCCTAGGTCACGTATCTCATCATTCCCAGTAATGCTTCCCCAATGGATTAGTGAAGAGTTAAACTGCATACTTTCCGAGGTTGACTCCTGGTCATTTCCCTGAGGGAAGCTGGCAAAACCATTTGCCCAGCAATGTCCGGCATAGGGACTAAAATTCCTTAGGAAAGGAAAAGTATCATCATTCCTGTTAGGTGAAGCTGCATCTCTAACCAACAGATTAACCATATCGCCCCATTGAGCTGCCCATCCTGGCTCAAACTGTTCCATAAAGGCGGCAGCATGAATAAAGTAACCCCAATGGAAGTGATGATCATTCAGGTTGCCATCCTGACCATGACCGGCAGGATAGCCAATCATTGCCGACCAATCAGAGTTATAATAGAAGAGAAAAGCTACTTCCCCACTTTGATAAGTCAACCAATCTTCCAATCGTTCTTTTACGGTCGCAATCATTTTGTCACGAGCCTCAGTGTTGCCCATCTGATCGGCAATACGAGCCGTTTGTATTAATCGATTCATCACCTGACCTTCGTTATAAGAATCTGTCCAGGTTGCTAAAGCATCATTTTCAATCTGAGAGATTTTAGAAGCTAGTTCAGCAGGACTAAAACCATCGCTGTAATTAGCTAGATAAGGCATAGTAGGTAAGATGCCCTTATAGGTATATTCAACAGCAAATGTATTTCCTGCCAAGGTTTTAAGCTCTCCTCTAACCGATTCATAGCTGTATTGATTTGGCAGTGCTGATGATACAGCCAAATTAGCCCACTGATGAGGAAGTAAGCCCAAGAGAACATCTGTATCTGTTCCTTCTTTTACATCGGTACTTACGATAAAGGTAGTTGTTGTTTTTGAGGTACTTTCGTCGAAAGACCAATTGGCAGTAGTGTTTGTAGGAAACACATAGGCATATTGTTTATATTCTTCAGCTACAGTGGTAACATTTGCTGCACTCAAGGGAAGCATGGCCATCGACCAGTAGTTTTGTCCATTAAGTGTTGAAGTATAAGTATCACCGGCTTGACTCCATGTACTGCCAACTGGTGCATAAACCACAAAATCGGCACTGTAATGGGCGTCTTCAATAATGAGCATTTCGTTGGAGATGGTAGCCGTACCCTTATTCACATTAACTTGAGCAAGCTCAGCATCCGCCTTATCAAAATAGATAAAAGGCATACCTATTCCGGCTGTGGCCTGAAAATCGCCACTGTTCCAGTCAAGGGTCACTGTCCAATCAGAATGATCGGCTACTGTTGCTCTACTTGCATTTAAGCCTGAAACACCAACTTCAATCGGATCGTAGGCATCCCACACTCCCCATGGAATATAACTGACTACTAAACCAGCATTGGTGGTTTTTAAGGCCATTGGATAATTAAACATATTACCCGCATGATTTTCCAATAACACTTTTGAATACCAGTCGTTAGTTGGAATTGGTTTTCCCAAAGCATTGCCACTTACTTGTGGTGTTCCGGCCGGATAACTGTTTCTTCCTGCTATATCGGTTCCAGGAAAAGAGGTAGTATAACTACCATCACCAACAGGAATGGTTTGTGCCTGACTTCCAAACATCATCATATTTAGCAATACGGCAATAATTAAGAACTTTTTCATAAGATTGGATTTTAAACGGCCAGACATTTTGCTGCATAACCGATACGTGTAAAAACAAGAGGACAAAATGCCCACTCTTTTCTTGGATTCAGATGTTATTTTTTAATCAGCTTAGATGTAATCCCATTGGCAGATATAAAATATACACCTTTAGCTAAATCGGCTACATTAATTCTTCCACCCGAAATGTAAACTTTCTTAAGCAAGCTTCCTGAGGCTCCGTAAATTTCAACTAAAGTACCATCTTCTAGACCTTCAATCGTTAGTATATCAAGTACCGGATTAGGATATAGCTTTAGGCTTTCAGTCTTCACATCATCAATAGCAGTTGGTGTACCCTTATGGAAGTAAATGTTATCTAAGTAAATAATAGACTTACCTGAACCAACAAATTTAAGGTGTAGTATGTCGCTCATCGACAAACCTTGTATCGTAAAGCTCGATAGAGGTATATCATAACTATTCCACTGATTTTGATTGATTGGTGAAAAATTGAAGGCTCTTTCTCCAGTTGATTCACTAATCGGTGAAATACTCAAAGATGTTTCATTTGGTGTCCATAAATCAACATGTAAGTAGGTCATATCTGAAGCATCTACTTTACTTCCTATTTCTATACCTTGATAATTGAAGTTTTCATACATCAATACTTCGTTTCCTCCAACCTGAACGGAGTAAAACCAGGTATTCTGGTTCCACCAAGGATTAAAATTAGTATTGAGAATTGTTACATAAACATCACTAAAAACAGAAATGACATCCGAAGCATTACGACTTGGCGGTGTTGGTGATGAAACTGCTGGTTCGGCATAGCCCACCCCCGTGCTTTGAATGATTTCAAGAGGATTATTGGCTGCAGAGTTTCCAGCTAAATCGTTTGCTGTAAGAGAAAAAGTAAATTCGGTATCGGAAGGCAAACGTGTAAACTCATATGATTTTTGAACGCCTGAAACAGCGCCTATTGTTGTAGTCATTCCGCCAACAGTAATGGTATATTCAATGGCTCCCGAATTATCTGTAGCATTTAGTATTAATTCAATACTATTATAAGTTACATTACCTACAGAAGCAGTAAACGCTGTTGGGTTTTCAGTGTCTAATGTGGCATTATCATCGTAGAAATACAAGTTGTCGATATAAACAGTATTGCCACCGGCGCCAATAAATTTAAACTGGTATAAATCGGCTAAATTAAAGTTTTGACTAACTAAATCTGATAATCTTATATCGTAACTATTCCATGTATTTTGAGTAAGCGGTGTAAGGCTAGCTTTGCGTTCGCCCGATCGTGTAATTGGATAAATATCCAATGTTGTTTCATTGGCAGTCCAGACATCAATGTGTAAGAATTTCATGCCAGCTGCATTGACTTCTTCTAATAATTCGAAACCATGAAAATTCAATGTGCGCAGTTTAACCATTTCGTTGCCTTGCACTTCTACTATACTTCCTACTGTAGTTTGGTAAGGATCCCACCAAGGATTAAAATTGGTTCCATCCAGGGTATTAAAAGCCTCACTAAAGATGGAAATTACTTTTGAAGAATGATATGATGGAGGTGTTGGTGCCGGGGTTGTTGGCGCAACATCATCCACTTGTACCAGAGTGATGTCATCAATTAGAAACGTAAAATTGGCCGAACCATCTCCATTGGTTCCATTGTCGAAAATCAAAACAATTTTACGATAGTTGTTTGCCGTATTTATACCATTAAAGTCGAAGCTTAATTCTTCCCATTCGTTTGCCTTTGTCGTTTCAACTTCTTTACTAAAATTAATGTCAGCATCATTTGCATTTTCCACTTTCAAAAACACCTTAGCGCCTATTCGAGGAGAAAACACTTTCACTTTAAATGTGTTGCCGCTATTGAAATCAATATTATTATCAAGAGTGATGTAACTACCTCCCCAGATTTCCCAATCGTTTTTAACCATTTGAGCCACCTTGTTGCTCGTATTTATTCCACTTTTTTGAGTATTATCCTCAATTGTTAATACACCCCCATCAAAATTGGTAATATCGTTGGTACCTGATTCAAAAGTTAAGGGTAGGTCGGCTGCTTCCGTATATAAAAAGCAAGTAAATACAAAAGCTAAAAATAGCTGAATAGTTTTCAATTTAGACAACATAGAATTTTAGTTTTCAGAGTAGATAATAATACCAGATCAAGTCTGATTTTAATAAATGAACTAAGTAGATTTGTGATAAGTGAAAAAAATAGGGGACGATAAATGTCCCCTATATATAAATTACAGATTGTAATTATTTCTTAATAATTTTTGAAGTGGCTCCATTAACTGAAACAAAATAAACGCCCTGCGCTAATTCTGCTACATTTACTGAACCAGCTGACACTTGTACTTTCTTAACCAAGTTACCTGTAGCACCATAAATCTCAACTACAGTACCTTCATCCTGTCCTTGAATATTTAAAACATCAGTTACTGGATTAGGGTAGATAGAAAGTTTTTCAATTTTAGCGTCGCCAATGGCTGTAGGAGTACCATTATAGAAATACAAGTTATCGATATATACCGTTCCTTCAGCTGTTCCATCAATAGAACCTAATAGAACCTGAATTTGACCTAAATTAGCAGTTCCAGTTAGGCCTGTAAAATCTGATATGGCAAAATCATGACCTACCCAAGTTTCCGCTGTTTGTTTTGATCCTGTTTTCACTTCAAACTCGGAATCATCAACATTTGGATACTCATCTAAATCATCAGCTCCAAAATCTTGAAATTTAACACCAAACTCACCACTTACAGGCATCCATGTGTCGATATGCATATGTGTATAAGCGGATAAATCTATTGTAGAAGCTAAGGTGATAGCTTGGAAATTTAGAGCCGTATATTTCTTAGTGGCATTACCGCTAATATCAAAATCTTCAACACTACCTGATCCCCAACCTTGTGTCCAACTAGCAGGGGCATTAGCGGTGTAAGTATCACTGAATAAAGAATAAACATTAGCTTGTAAATGACTTGGAGCTGATGCAGCCGAAGTTGGTTCGTTTTCAGGCGCTGCATCTACACCATCTGGCACCTGAATGTTATCGAAATAAACAATGTTTTCCTGTGCTCTTGCTGTAAAGTCCGGAATAATAACAAGCTTATTGTATGATTGTCCTTCAACACCACTAAAATCAAAAGTTAATTCTTCCCATTCATTGATTAATGTGTTGGCGACCTTAATTTCTGTTGCCGGGTCCGCTCCTTCTACTTTAAATCCAACATCACTTACCACCGTTTTATATACCATCATCTTAACAGTTGAGTTGGTATTATCAAACGTAAACTCGCCATCACCAGTTGTGATACATAAAGCCCAAGCAGCACCTGTTTGTCTCGCAATAAATTTAGCTACCGTCGCGCTGGTATTAACTCCACCACTAACTGGGTTTGCAATAAATTCCATTGGTGGATTATCATCGTTCTGATCCATGATCCATGTCCAATCCGCACCGACACCAGTAGGTTCAAAATCGATAGTGTGCGTACTTTGTGCAAATGCATTGGCTGTTAATAAAACCATTAATCCTAGTAAAAATTTCTTCATGATAGTTGTTTTTAGATTTATATAACTGTAATGATTTAAGCTTTTTAAATCATCGTTAACAAATCTATCCATACCGCTGATTTTAGGCTATTTTTCAACCACACTAACACTTACTTCACACCTCATTTTTACTACGTTTTCCAAGCTTAAAGCGCTCATATTTGCCACTTTAACACATTTATTGCAGAATGAATCAAATAAACCCCAAAAAAGGCCTGATATTTTAAATGAAAATATATTAGTGACAATATATATAGGAGAATTTTAACCGATTAGTAATTAATACTAAATCATTATAATGGACTCAAGGTTTTGTCGAGAAACTAAAGAACATAGTTCCTGAAATAATCGGGATAATTAGCAAAATGATTCATCAATCATCCGATGCAATCGGATTTGGAATACAATTAATATTGCAGGAAGCTGATTATTTTTTTATAATGCTAATCCTGTAAGCAAAATGGGGTTCCTGCACTGAATAATAGTAGTCCTGCATCACAAAATGCTATTCCTGCAAGCAAAACACCTTTCCTTCAGTTATCTATGCGCTAAAACAACTTATAGCTTAGCCATTAATACCGATTGAAGACTGAATTGAAAATCGACGAAGTCAAATGAGCCTAATCTGACAATTATATCAGTCCTTCATTACTTTTAGACATTGCTGAACCGTATCACTCTCAACATGTATAAGGTAAACCCCTTTGGGAAAGCATCCAAAATCACTTATACGGATGTAATTATTGGAAGGTATCTTCGAGTATGTTTTGATTAGTCGCCCAGAAGTATTATAAATTTTAATTCTCAACTCATGCTGAATATCTTCATCAAACAGAATTTGTAATTCATTACTGACAGGATTGGGATAAATATGAGCCTTATTCTCCTGATTGGTTGGTTCTTTAATTGCGGTAGCTTCGTCTTGCTGATACACTCGTATGTAATCAATTTCCATGGCACCCTCTTGAAAGTTAGGATCAATAGTAGACTGAATAGCCACATTGAATAATAAATATTGCTCATCATCAAAGGGCCAGGTATCCGCATTTTTAACATCTGGTTTATAGGTGTAGTGAACCATGTCATCAACACTAAAAACAAGTTTGTCCTCTGTCCATTGCAGCGTATATACATGGAATTCGCTTGAGACAGTTGAGATGGTCTGCCCTCCATGATTCACCGTACTTCCATAACTTGATGGTGTATGTGTAGCACTCTGAACAAAGTTTTGATTACTGCCCCAATGCTCCATAATATCAATCTCGCCGCAGGCCGGCCATGCTGTTGTGCCATAACCTTGATTATCCCAATAAGCACCATCTTCATTTATGTTTTTACCAAGCATCCAAATTGCAGGCCAGGTACCAACGCCACTAGGTAATTTAGCATGTACCTCAACCTTGCCGTACTTAAACGTAAATTTTGAGTTGAGTCGGGCAGAAGTATAATTCTTAGTCACGCCCTGATCGTTGTATGTTTCTTTTTTTGCAACAACCTTCAATATACCATTTTCAAGATATGAATTATCCAATCTGTCGGTATAGTGTTGAAGCTCGCCATTATACCAGCCTCCACCAATAGGTAACTGATGCTGTCTGAACCATTTGTTTTGATCAATGTCTCCATTGCCATCAAATTCATCGGCCCAAATCAATTGCGTAAATTCAGGATCTGCTTCTATGCTTCCATCGTAAGTGAAATCATCGATGTAAGCCAAAACATGATCCGTGTTATTTTCACCATTCACCTGTATTACAACTCTATTAAAATCACTTCTCTGAGTTGGTGCCATTGATGTTGGATCGAGATTAATAAAGGCATCTGATTCAAAATCAAAACTAATTTCCTGCCAAACATCCAAGGCTACCTGTTTAAGTATCTCACTTTGGGTAGACCACGGTGCTCCAATTGTTCCATCCTGAAGTTTTAAGGAAACCTTATTGGTTTGATTACCACTTAAGCCTTCTGATGGCACAAAAATTTTCAGCGTAAAAGTATGATTTGATACGAGGTTGAAATTATTGGCCACATCAAAACGAACATTGGCATATAATCCTCCTTCATCGTGGTACTTTAATACGCTTGCCGAAGTATTAATTCCGTTTTGTTTTGGATTCGAAAAGCTCTTATCAATGGTACATTCATCTCCAAACCAGCTCGAAATAGTTCCACCTCCCTCAAAGTCATCCTTAACTTGTTTCGTTTGTCCCTGAGAATCAGAAACTATCCAAACCAATAATCCTATTAGAAATAAATACTTCATAGTTAAACTTTCCTTTTATCTAAATATCCGACTACTTACCCTTGGAATAAATCGCTTCCACCACATAATAGGCGTCTTTGGGTTCTCTGTCAATTTTTGTAATGCCCCAATACTCTTCATTGGCTGTACCGTCGTATGGCACACCACTGCTCTCAGGTGCAAAACCTCCTGGGTCAATGGATGCATTACTCCCGGCTTTCCACCAGCCATCAGTAAAAGAGAATAAGCATACACCCGAACAAATATCCTGATGTGCAAAAATGTCTTTGAGAATAGCTAAGGTAGCATCGGCCTGAGCTTTTTCATTTGGCCCTTGCTGATATCCATCTTTCGGAATGGACATATAACTATCTGCACCAGCCTCTGCCAAATACATTGGTTTCTCACTTATTTTTTCCCATTCCGAAAAAATCTGTTTAGGATTATCCCAACGGTAAACATTCATGCCCCAAACATCAATTGCGCTTCCTATTGATAAGGCAAGTGAATCAGGCAAATCACCATGTGCCGTTGCCACCGGATGAAAAGCATCTGTTCTATGAATAAGCTTAGCCGCGTCATTCATAGCTCTATACCAATTTTTCATGTCTCCTTCGAACCACTCGGGATGATAGTTGTATTCATTACCAAGCTCCCAAAATAAAATGGCATTATGCGTTTTAAACTCCCTAACGTAATTGATAAATGATCCTGAGAGAATATCGTAATTGCCATTCTGATTAAATCCAAAGCTAATGATGAGCTTCATTCCCATCGAATCGACTTTATTTAAAACATTACGATCGGCAATAGGCGAGTAGACACGGATGGTATTAATTCCAGCATTCTTCATCAGTTGCAAATCTTCTTCCAGCTTATTAAAACTGCGTACATCACTCCCAAGCGGAACCGGATGATAACATATACCTTTTATGATATAGGGAGATTGGTTCACAAAAACCTGTCTGTCAACCACACTTACAATATCAATTTTAGGAGTTGAAAAATTAATACAAGCTGAAACAACTGCTAGAAATACAAGTATTAATAATTTGTGCATACCATTCGTGTTAGTATCCAGATTTAGGAAGAACTACCTTTAGACATTTCTTCCTTAATCCGGATTATATTATTAATATTATTCAGCCTTACCTTGATGTTGAGCTTTACCCCTGCGAGCTATTAAATCTTCTCTAATCTCGTGAGCTTTCTTCTCTGTTATGGAGTAATTCCACATAATTACAATGGCCACAAGTGCAAAAAAGATAGGAATAATGATATCAGCCAAACGAAGGTTAACCATTGATTCAGCTGATTGGACTTGTGCATTTTGATCGAATCCAACCAACTTCAACACAACTCCACTTAAACCCATTGCTAAACCATTACCAATCTTAACCATTAACCAGTATACGGCACCAAATGTACCTTCACGTCGCTTACCATTGTTAAGTTCATCCAAATCACAAACATCAGCCGTCATACTCATCATTAGTGTAAACAAACCTCCGATACCAAATGAAATAAAAGGCAATGGGATAAACATTAACCATGGGTTCGATGGGTCGAAGCACCACCACTTTAAAACATAACCAATTATTGAAAGAAAGGTAGAAATAATGAATGCATTCTTCTTTCCAACCTTAGTCGATATTTTTGCAATAATAGGTATAATCAAAAATGCCGTAGCTGCTGCATTAACTGTACTAAACCATGGAGGCCATGTACCCGCAGCACTAATGCTTCCCTCAAAGAGGTAGTATAGAATTATAAAATAGGAAAATTGGGCGATAGTCTGAAAACCATTAAAAATCAGAAAAGTGGTACTACACAGTTTAACAAATGGCTTACATTTTAAAGTCTGTATTATACCTTTCCACAACTCTTTAAGGTTAGTAGCCATCGTTTTAAAACTAATCTTTGTTCCTGTTTGCGCACCAGGTAAAACCATTTCTTTACAAAAGAAGGCTGGCAATGCACCAAGGATAATAGAGAAACCACCAACCCAAACAGATAGTACTCTTACCCCCTCGGTTGACTCAACAAAAAACAGATCAGGATTACCAATTAAGATCCAGAACCAAGGGGCAATCATCCAGGCCATTTGTCCAAAAACCTGACCAACTGCCATTAAACGGGTTCGTTCATTGTAATCAGCTGTCATTTCATAACCCAGACCAATAAAGGGTGTTGAATATATCGTAAACGAAATAAAGAAAACGAATGATAAACTTAAGAAATAAATGAAATTATACATTTCAGAATTCTCGGGATACATTTGCCATAGAATCATGAATGTTATTCCAGTCAAGATGGTTCCCAACAAAATATAAGGTTTTCTTCGGCCCCATCGAGAGACTGTATTATCTGTTACATAACCCATTATTGGATCAATAATGGCATCGAAAATCTTTGGCAAGGCTGCTACCAAGCCAGCCAATGCCGGATCCATTTTAAACCCATAAATGAGGTAAAACATAAAAACGCCCAAGGCAGCTGGATAAAGGTTTATGGTTAACTGACCTGCTCCGTATGCAGCTTTCTGGCCAAAGGGGACTCTGTCTTCAGCAGCTGTTTTGTAATGTTTCATAAATCTTGATTTAGAGTTTATAAATGGGGTAAATATTAATTGCTCATCATAGATTTTCTATTGCATTTGCCTTATTACTTCTTTGGGTAAGCGATCAACCGTATATAAACCCCAATGTTTTTCGGCTCCCATCATGTTGTTAGGGTCACCCTTCCAGTCTTCATCAAAAGCCTCAAAAAAGAAGGTGGTAATATTCATTTCTTCCGACCATTGCATCAATTCATTATAATACATGGCCTGTTTTTCTTCACTGGCTCTTTCTCCAAACTCTGATGCTACTGAAGCCCAACCAGCCTCGCTAATCACAATTTTGGATTGTGGTAAAGCATCACGCACTTTCTGAACATTAGCAATGGAATAGGACATAGCCTCGTCAATGTCTTTGCCTTCCCATACAGGATATAGGTGTATTGAAATAAAATTAACTGCCTGTGCTAATTTTGCGCCATGCGCTGCCCACCATTCATAATTTTCGGCTACCGTCACATCTTGCGCAATAAATTGCTTTACTCTATTCACGTAGCTAATGATGGTATCTTCATGTACCTTATGATCGTTCCAATCAACCAAGGCTTCATTACCTACATTAACTGCAACTACAATTCCAGAGTACTTGTTAGCAAGGTTAATACCCATCTCTATTTCCTTAACATTAAGCTTTTTATTATGATCCAACTCTTCTTGTGGAATGGGCTCACTTAACCAGGCACAACTTTCGTGATTGCTTAACTCGGCTCTTAACCAAATACCAAGCATCACTTTAATATTCAGTTTTTCCTCTTGTATGATGCGCAAAACAGATTGGGAATTTTCACCAGAATCGTACAAGCGAATTAAAGAAAATAAGGAATCCTTGGAAATTATCTGTAAATCTTCCAGTATCTGAGCATCGGTAGGATTTTTAGCACCTTCCCCTCTGTCTGGATGTTGCCCGCTTCTAAATCCTGAATAACAAACAGCCCTTGATACATTATTAATCAAAGCGTCTTTGCCCTGTTTAAGCGATGGACTTTCCACCGCATCACCATCATTATTTGATGCTTGGCTTGAAAAAACACAGGACATAACGGTCATTGCTAAAATAGCTAGAACAAAATACTGAATTGTTTTTCTTAGGATTTGTCTCATAATCTGATAATCAAGTTTATTCTTGTTTTATAAATTCTGGATAAAGCTCTTGCATCACCTTTTTGGGTTTACGATCAACAGTAAATAAGCCCCAATGTTTCTCAGGTTCCATAGCATCGTCTGAACCTTTCCAGGGTTCATCAAATGCCTCGAAAACAAAGGTTAGTATTTGCTCTTCGTTACTCCAATTAAGCAAATCGTTGTAGTAAATACTTTGCATCTCCTCACTCACGTTATCGGTATTAATACCTCGCCCGTTTGAATTGGTAGCCCAACCTGCCTCGGTAATAACTACCGGTACATTTGGATATTTATTAGCGATGCTATTATAGTTCTGTTTGGTATACTCCAAGGCTTCGTGAATGTGTTTGTATTCCCATACCGGATAGGTATGAATGGAAATAAAATCTACCTCTTGAGCTAAGTCTTCTAACTTGCTTAACCATGGTACATAATTTTCACAGAAGGTAACCGGCTGTTTAGTTTCTGCCTTAAGAAGCCTTACGTAACTAATCACACTCTCGGGCGATACGTAATGATCGGTCCAGTCAACGCATGCTTCGTTACCTGCCGACAGCGCAACAATAATGTCTGGGTACTGATTCGCCAAACGAATCAATTTATTTATCTGACTCTGGTTTTGTAGCTTATTAGCAAGCAATTGCTCCTCACTATATGAACCTCCCCAAGGACACGAAAAGTTATTCATTTCAGCACCAATATAAGCTCCCAACATTACCTTTAGGTCTAGCTTTTCCTTGCTGATAACTTCAAGCACTGTATCGGTATGTTGATCACAATCGTATAACCTTAGGTATTTCCAGTTTTCCTTAAGAATAAACAAATCTTCCCTAACCTCATCGTACGAAGGAAAAATGCCCGTATCTGGGCTTTGCCCCTCACGAAATCCGGAATAGCAAATGGCATTAGCATGTTCAATATTCAATCCCTTATGCATTACTTTACATACTTTAGTTGTTCATCTTTATCCCATAGACCCCAATAAGCGCCTACATCACCTTCGGTACTGGTTTTCCAACTTTCATCAAACGAAGAGAAATAAAACATTTCAATATCTTCCTCCTTTGACCAGCATTGGGCATCGATAAAGTACTTAATGGCATTCTCATCAGAGGGCAAAGCACCATGAAATTGCTTGCCTACATTTGGCCACCCTGTTTCCGTAATGATCACCTTCTTACCTTTGCCAGCCTTAACGGCCCTTCGGTACATGTCTTTCATATACAAAAGTGAATATTCCAAACAACAGCCCTCCCAGTAAGGGTAGCAATTAGCCATTATTACATCACAGGCCTCAGTGATTTTCGGGCAGTTCTCAAATTCATAGTAAGCATCAACATAACCCACAGGAATTGTAGGTAAGGCTTGTTTCACCCTTTCGATATATTCCAATAGTTCTGCTTCAGTCAAATCTCCTCTATATAGCACTTCATTGCCAACGGCCACCATATCGGCATGACCATTTTTAGCGAGTTCAATAACATTGGCTATTTCCTTCTCATTAATTGCCCTATCAGTACCCAGCCACGCACCAACCAAGGTTTTAAGCCCATTCTTTTTGGCAATTTCAGGAATCAACTCATTTCCTTCGGTACATGAAAATGTCCTTAACCAACTCGTATAAGGCTTAATAATTTCAATGCGACGAACAATCTGCTCTTCCGTAAGTTGATCACCTGGCTTTTGACCTTCAACATAAGGGCTAATGCATATACCATGCATGCCCTCTTTTAAAACTGATTCGAATAAAAAGGATCTGGAGTCCTTACTTTTCTTTGAAAGATCGATGCCGGCCAATGACATTACATATTCACTTCTTCCAGACATAGTGCTATTGTTTTACGGTTACTTGAATTAATTTCACTTGTCCATCCCGGTTAAAGATGGATGAACTATATGTTGGATCTATTGCGTTTGATAAGATCTTAACTGAGTCTCCGTTAAAAAATTCAATCGTTATCTGCTTAGGTTCACCAAGCGTATATACCACAGGCACCTTACAGAAAGTATAAGCCAATTGGCCCGCCTCAAGACGAATCGCATGACGCTCTCCATTGATGTTATTATATATAAAATCAGCTGGTGCTTTTAATACTTCATCTTTATTGATTAATGAAGTATTGAAGTGTATTTGTCCATCAGATATTTGAATGCCCAATTCACCAAATCTTGAAATCACATCTTCCTTTACCTGCCCGGTCATTCCTGGCTGTTTAACCCCTGCATTTCCTGGTGTATGCGAATAAGCATCGGTAGGAAAAGCGCCGTATAACTCTGGTGATTTATTTAAACCAATACCGGCCTTAATCTCAAAATAATGGTCTTTTAATTGACCTAACAACACCGCATCAGCCCCGTCTTCTTTGGCTTGATAATAAGTTTCCTGAACTGCCAATAGGAGTTTTGAAACCATGTGCCAATAAATGCTTCCCAAACCTTCGTAGCCGTAAAAAGTACCCGAACGCCCTGTAAAAGATTGGTGATCAAAAAGAGCCTCGTACATCGATAATATATAGGCACGTTCATCTTTGCTAAGCTTGCCATATTCCACCTTATCCAAAACGTCAATCGCTTTATTCAACTCATTAGCGTTACGAATGTTGCTATTAAAATGATAGTTTCCTTTATGGTCTTTTTTAATCAACTTTGTATTGCCATTATCAACCAGTTGTTGAAGCAATTTTGAGCCTTCCACAATTGAAGGCATAACAATATTCTTATCCGTGAAACGAGGTAACTGCCTGTCGGGATATAGAATATAACTGTATTGATCCGACCGGAATAACTGACTCGCTTTTAAGGCATCGAGCACCTCAAGACTTTGCTCTCCATTGAGGTATCCTGAACTTAAAACGGCCACCTGTCCTTCCAGCATTTCGTATAAATGACGAATACTGGCTTCGCGCTCATTAAAGGAAATTAGGTTATAAGCATGGTAAAGTCCATGTTCTGTTTTATTAGCGCTAATTGACTGATCGATAAATTTCAATGACAAGTCCAGAAACTCCCTTATCGAACTAATACTCATCTCTTCTTTTAGTCCAGAAAAAGAAGAGGTATAAATTGTGGAACGGTAATCGCTACCTGCCTGCCCTAAGGCATCTGTCAGCTGTTTTCTATCTCCATCCAGGAAACCTAAATTAAGGAATGATTGGTGGTCTGTGAAAGCCTTATAGACGCCTTCAAATAAAGTTTTAACTTCCTGAGATATCTCAACATTCTCCAGAGCTATTGAACCCAATTTAGAACTCCAAAATTTAACAAAGCGTCGCAAGTAATAAAGCGTGACCATAGATACACCGTTTCCGACAAGAGCATTATTGGCATCATTCCATTCGGGACGCTGGGTATTTAACCAAATACCAGCCTCAGGAATGAAATTACTCAACTTAGTTAAAAGTGTAACGAGTAGTTTCTCTGTTAAATTAACACGGTGCAAGTCACTTTCATTCTTCCAAAGTAAACGGGCATCGGCCCCAAGCTCGCTAACACGTGATTTGATCTTATCATTTAATTCAAAATCGAAATCGATGGTTTCTTGCGGATCAAGTAATATTTGATCGTACGATTTTATGCGATAAGGCACATTTGCATAAACAAATACATCATCACTAAGCAGCTTATTTAAGGCTTGTGGATGGTAGGCTACCGACCACTCCAGAAACTTCTGTAAATAGATAATCTGATGATCGCCCCAATAGCCAATGTAAGCCCAGGGATCATCCGGATCAGGAGATTCCCAATCAATACCTTCGCGTGTAATGCGATATGGATTATAACCATCGGCTGTAGATGCGTTTAAAAATTTGCTTATAGCCCCTTCGGTAAATTCGGGGAAGGAAATATTTAAAGCTTCCCAATTCTGGAATATATCGCGCCAGTTACCTTGATAGCTTAGTTTATCGGAGCCATCATCATTTTTAGTTTCGATGGCAAACTGATTCCATGGACGGCTAGGATCGCCATGACGCCTACTAAAAGTGAGTGGTAAATATTCGTAACTGATTCGTATTAAGTCAGCATTCTTTGACTCTTCAGCCAAACGAATGAGTTCCTGATAGCTCAGTTGCTCAGGTAATTTTTCAAGCCAACTCTCGACTTGTTTCTCGAGTAAGGTATTTGTTTGGTGTACATATAAGCCAAAATCTTTGGCTGTAATGTTATAATTATCGAAGTAAATACCTCCACGCATCACATTATACAGGCAGTTTGAAAAGTGACGTGCACAACTTAATTCATCTTCACCTAGTTGTATACCATCCGCATCAGAAACAATATTAATCAAATGCTTTGTTCCTAAATCAACATCTACCTTTAGCTCATCAATGGCATCTTTACCAGATTCCAAAAATGTCTCCAGATTTGCCACATCGGCACCATCCTGATTAATTTCCGCAACGATAACCCACTCTTGGCTTTCGTTACTTGCCAACTGAAGCTTAGAATTAATGTAATAAGCTCCGCGTTCTGCCCTTACATCAACCTCGGTTACAACACCTGAACCTGCCTTAAAACTACTAAGTTGTTGATTTGACAAAAGCACATTAGCCCCCTTTAAACCCTTCGACCATACGGTTGTACAACTTAAGGATTCACTTGGTTCAGCCCGATCAACTGGAATAGAACTCAGCATAAACAGTCCTAGTCGGCTAGCAGGTAATAATTCATTCTTTTTATAGGCATCCAAAAGATTACTGTATTCATTCTGAAAATTGTAATCGACGCCATTGGGAAGAATGTTTTGAATACCATCCAATACATCAACTTTAATCTCCAAATCGTTATGGTTAATTAGTTTCGAATCTTTTACAAAACCAAACTTCTCGCTATAACTCCAGCCATACTGAAAAGTACAATTCAGATCTCTATTGGTCTCTTCAAAAATGATTTTATTGCCATAAACACTCTTGTAGATATTTCTTGTTAGATCATATACTTGAGTTTTATTTTTACTAAATGGCTCCCATAAAAAAACCTTATCGGTATCTTCAACAAGCAATATGGTATTGCTTCCTGTTATGCCGCAATAATCATGTATTTTATCATCGGTATAATACGGAAACAATGCATTATCCCTATTCTTTCTCCCCGCTGTTAAAGCACCGTTACTCGACAAAAACATCCAATGGTCCGAATCACTCACAATGGTCATGAAGAAATCATCCATTGAATCATAATTACTGATCTTGTAATATTTTTCATTGTTGATTTCCACAAAATCACCCTTCACTTCTTTGGCAGAATTTTGGATTTTTGCCCCCCCCAGGTATATACTTTTGTTGTTCATTTTACTATTCAATTTATTCGTACTTCTGGTTTTTGAACTTCTATTGATTTTAGAAGTAATCACTTTATACAAACTTAAGGCTTGTATAATACGCACGGAAATTCTGAACAACATTAACGCTTACTTCACACCTCACTTTTACTACGTTACTTTTTTGGCTTTTTCACACAAAGCACTGCTGTAGTGACAAATAACTGACTCTATCAAAAATGGGGCATTTGAAGGCGTTTTTAGAAAAAGCTAATTTAAGCTTGAATATCTATGAAATAGGAGAAGGAGTTTTAAAAAACCCTTAATCCTGAATTATTCATTAGGAATCATTTTTTTATGATGAACTAATGGATCCATGAAGGTTAACCCCGATTTAGAAAATCACCATTTTGGTATTTTCA
>NZ_JBNGOY010000009.1:0-137917 GCF_050589805.1 Carboxylicivirga fragile
GTTTTACCCCTCCAAACCTCCCCTAAAGTGGAGGCTTAAGTGCGATAGCTATCGCACCCCTTTAGGGGATTTAGGGGTAGTAAAAAAGGATATTTTATTACATATTAAAAGTAAGCTAATTGTGATTTTTACTTTTTGGACACCCTCTTTATTAAATAATTAACCATGAGAATAAGAAATATTGCACTCGCTCTTTTGTCAGTGGCTTTTATTGGAGTTAACGGACAAGAAAAAGAAAAGGAAAAAAGCACCATTGAATTCACGCCGGTTCACGACATTAAAACCACTGAGGTAAAAAGTCAGGACAGAACAGGAACCTGTTGGTCATATGCCACCACTTCATTCCTTGAAACAGAAGTAATTCGCTTAGGTGGGCCTGAATTAGATTTATCTGAAATGTATTTTGTGCGTTATGCATACCCTGAAAAAGCGCGTAAGTACATTATGGTACACGGCAAAGGTAACTTTAGCGAAGGTGGACAAGCGCATGATGTAACAAACGTATTGCGAGACTATGGTATGGCTACCGAAGAAGCTTTTCCTGGTCGCTGTTGTGCCAAAACACCGCATAACCATTCAGAGTTAGTTTCAACTCAAAAAGCCGTACTTGATAATTACATGGGGCTTCGTAAAACCTCACCAAAACCAATTTGGTATGATGTTCAAAACGCAATCTTAGACTTGTATTTAGGAGAAGTTCCTGAAAAAGTAGAAGGTAAAACACCACAAGAATTTGCCGCTGATATGAAAATCAATGCTGACAACTACGTCGAATTAACATCATACTCAAACTATCCTTGGTACGCTAATGTTGATTTAGAGATTCCTGATAACTGGTCGCACGATTTGTATTATAACCTTCCTTTGGACGAATTCATGGAAGTGATGAACAACGCTTTAGAGAATGGTTATTCTTTTGTTTACGATGGCGATGTAAGTGAAAAATTCTTTAGCCACGGACAAGGTGCTGCTATTGTTCCTGTTGATGTAGAAAAAGGATTTGCCCCACAGGAAGAAAAAGAAATCACACAAGAGCTTCGTCAAGATGCTTTCATGTCGTGGCAATCAACTGATGATCACCTAATGCACATTACAGGTTTATCAAAAGATCAGGAAGGAACAAAATATTATAAAACTAAAAATAGCTGGGGAACAAAGCGTAGCGATCATGGAGGTTACCTGCATATGTCAGAGAGCTACATGCGCCTGCATACGGTAGCTATTATGGTTCATAAAGATGCGATACCGAAAGCCATTGCGAAAAAGATTTTTAAATAGGACTGCACAAGTCTTTTAAAAAGAGCTATTCGATAAACCTTTGTTCACTGAGCGGAGTCGAAGTGATTACACCCTGAAAATCAGGCTTGTTATTATTTCATCTCGACTGCGCTAGATGAGCGAGTTAAGTTTTTGAACAGCTCTTTTTTATATTAAAACACATTAGAAGCTATTATCTTTAAGCAATATTTTAAATAAGCACCCGATGCAAACCATTATTAAATCGTTTGAAGAATTAACAACAACGGAGTTATATGAGTTATTAAAACTTAGGGCTGAAATATTTGTTGTTGAACAAGACTGTGTTTATAACGATTTAGATAATAATGATCAGATTGCCCATCACCTCATGATTATTGAGGACGATTTAATTGTTGGCTATGCGCGGATGCTTAATGTCGGCACACGTTTTCCTAAGGCCTCTATTGGTCGATTAGTGGTAGCAAAAGAAGCTCGATTTAAGGGAATAGCACGCAAAGTTATGACTGAAGCTGCTAATTGGATGAAAGAAAACTGGGAGCTTGATTCTATTCACATAAGTGCTCAAAAATACTTAAAAGCTTTTTATGGTAGCTTGGGTTATGAGATTGTTACTGAAGAATATCTGGAAGATGGCATTCCTCATCTAGGTATGGATTTGTACCTAGGGAACAAGTAGTTGTTTCTATTTAATTTTCAAATCCTCAACATCTTCAAGTGAACGAACAAAGGAATCTTTGTATTTATCCTGGCGCATAAGCCGTTCGCGAGCTAACATGGCTGCCTCCTTATTGTTAAACGCGCCATAAACATATCGTGTATAACCATCAATGCACCGATACATTTGAATATCATCTTGTTTAAGCCCTTTCAAATGAACAAAGGCAAATAAGGGTTTGTACTTTAAGGCAAGTATCTGAATTGTGTAATAAGTTTCTTCCTTGATATTTCGCATCTCTTCTACGATCATATCCTCAATTTCCTTATTCTCTGATTCAAATGTTTTAGACGCTATAATTTGCTGCAATGGCGGTTCCATCCGGATTTCTTCGAACGAATAAACAGGCTCATCCTCGGCAAATGCCATCTGAGGACTTACTTCTAGTTTTGATTCCCGCTTCAGTTCATCTGCCTTCTTTTCCTCAATTTTATACTCGTGCCCTGTTTCAAGAAACATTGTGTATTTTCCCGTTTCAGTATCAGGGCGGTAATCACCTACCAGTCGTTCATCTTTTTTACGTGTAACCATAATATGAACGGAGCCTTCACTGAGTCCATCTTTGTCTAACACTTCTCCTTCAATAACCGCTAACTCTCCTTCAAATGCCTTATCAAATTCAACCCTGTAAACATCAGAACCACCAAAATTATCATCGAACCGTGCCGATGCGTAGTAGGCTTCACTTTTATTTATGGTTGGCAAAAAGAAAAAATCATCGTCGGGTGTATTAATCGGATATCCTAAATTAACAGGTGATAACCAAGTACTATCAGCTTGCATTTGAGTGTAAAATACATCCATGCGGCCCATACTATTATGGCCTTCTGAAGCAAAATACAAGGTATATCCATCGGGATGAATCATGGCCGTTTCTTCGTCGTAGCGAGTATTAACTTTTGATCCCATATTAATAGCATCTCCCCATTTACCACTGCTATTTTTTCTTATCAAATAAATATCCGTTCCACCCTGTCCTCCAGGTCTATCACTGGTAAAAAACAAAGTGCTCTTATCTGCCGATAAAGAAGCGTGTGTTTCATTAAACTCCGTATTTATTGGATATGGTAGCTTAACAGGTTCTTGCCATTCGTTGTTAATAAATTTACTCATGTAAATGCTCTTCCCATCCTCATCATTTCGATAAATAAATAACTCTTTACCATCGGCGGATAGAGAAAGTGCCGATTCATGCTCTATATTTCTAAAAAATTGCTTCAAGGATTTAGCTCTATCCCATTCATCCGTTTTCGATGAAAAATAAATTTTTTCGGGATACTGTCCATCGGTTAGTTTTGACAAACGACCTGAAGAACGACGCGAGGTAAAAATCAATAAATCCTCAACAGCGGATACCAATGGGCTGTGATCGTCGTATTTGCTATTAACTTCTTTCCCTAGGTTTGATATTGTTAATTCAATTGGGTTGGCAAGAAAAATCTTGGCATGTTCGCACATGCGTTTCTCTTTTTCAATCTCCTCTCTCAATTCAGGATATTTGTCACCAATTTCGTACTCTAAGGATTCATAAATATCTAACGCCAAATCTGAATTCAAAATTACTTGATACGATTTAGCTAAGGTCATTTGAAGTTCAAAACTAATATCCGAAAAACGTTCCTCCCTTTTTAGTTGAGAAAAACCACGTTCAAGAAAAACTATAGCAGTATCCGCTCCAACATTAGTATTCAAATAACATAAACCTAAATGTAAATAACCTTCAACAAAGTCGGGCGACTCATCAACAATTTCTTTGAAGATTTCAATGGCTTTGGGGAAGTTGTGAGCCTCGGCGTAGGCAAGTGCTTTATTGTAAGAACGCTTATTTATATGAGAGTAAGGTTTACTTTGCCCTTGCAAATTCGCACAAGAAGCCAACAGTAAAGAAATACTCAAAATCCAAATCTCAAATCTTATCATAAAGAATCCCAATTCCTTTATCTACCTACAAATAAAGTCAAAAAAATGTAAATGATTCTATTTCAGAGCTAAAAATGTTAATAAACTTTAATTATGAAATGCAAGTCATCTCCCGACAATTGTTTTTCTATTCATTATCAAGGCTTTGTGTGGCCATGTATTTTTCGACTCAAAAACGATGGATTCCTCCGTTTACGGCGTCTAATTAATAAATCAATATAAATAAACATGAGAATTAAAGACATCACACTAGG
Organism: Carboxylicivirga fragile; assembly: GCF_050589805.1. Taxonomy (NCBI): domain Bacteria; kingdom Pseudomonadati; phylum Bacteroidota; class Bacteroidia; order Marinilabiliales; family Marinilabiliaceae; genus Carboxylicivirga; species Carboxylicivirga fragile. Next base: position 4,150 of record NZ_JBNGOY010000009.1, read on the forward strand.
TTTGATACTTGTTTTATCAACGTCTTTGAGTGTTTTGGCGCAAAAAAAAGGCGACATAAATAATCGAATTGAGAAGGAAACAGAAATAATGGTTGAAGAGCTTCAATTAAACGATGAGCAAGCCAAACAGGTTCTGGATATTAATAAAAAATATGGACAACTAATGGCTGATGCCAGAAAAAGTGCTAATGGCAATCGTGATGAGGTGCGTTCTCAAATGAAACCACTTCGTAAGGAACACAACGATAGCTTAAAAAAGGTGCTTACGGATGAGCAATACCAAAAGTACCTTAAGATAGTTGAAGAAAGAAGAAATCAACGCAAACAAAAAAATCAAGGTGGTGGACGACGATAGCAAATAGTTTTTTCAATATAGATTAGTTTTGGGGAGCCAGCAATACTTATGTTGCTGGCTTTTTGCTTTTCAAATTCTCTAGGTCTTTTCTCCAAATTGCATGAAATCCTTTAATAAAAGAGTTGAGTGTCATATTTATAAACCCTAATGAATAAGATATCCATGGAAAAACCTTAATTTCGCAAATAGAAATTATTACAATGGATTCGACAAGACAAAAAAAGATATCTCGCTTACTTCAAAAAGAAATAAGCGAACTGTTTCAGAAGGAGATACGTGAAGTTGCGATGGGAACAATGATTACGGTAACTGCCGTGCGCATATCACCAGACTTAGCACAGGCTAAAGTGTACTTAAGTATTTTTCCTGGTGCCCAAAAAGATGAAGTACTTAAAAACATAGTTGAAAAATCGTCACAGATTAGATTCGCCTTAGGAAAACGCGTTGGAAAGCAAATGCGCATTATTCCTGACCTGCGCTTTTTCATGGACGACAGCTTGGATTATTTGGATAATATTGATCGACTCCTTAAAGATTAATTATTATGCAGTACGATCCAATCAAACGATCACTAGGCTCGGTTTTTAATCAAGCTCCTATTTTACGCAAGCTGTTTTATCGCTTATTAGATTTGTTGTTATTGCGTTCGTGGCACATTCGTCGTGAATTAAAACGAAAGGCAAAGCAGTCAAATGAAGAATTAAACGTATTAGATGCGGGCAGCGGTTTTGGGCAATACGATTATTTCATGTCGACGCTTGGTAAGAAATGGCAAATAACAGGTGTTGATGTAAAAGACGAACAAATTGCAGACTGTAATCAATTTTTCAGCAAAATAGGAAGAGGGGATAGGGTTAAGTTTCAAAAAGGAGATTTGACTAAATACATTAAGGAGAATGAGTATGACCTCGTGTTATCCGTTGATGTGATGGAGCATATTCTTGAAGACGAATTAGTGTTTAAGAATTTCCATGCCTCAATGAAAGAAGGTGGTACTTTGTTGATTTCAACACCTTCTGATATGGGTGGTTCCGATGCGCACCACCATCATGAAGAAGATGAAGTACATGGTTTTATTGATGAACATGTGCGCGACGGCTATAATGCAGAGGACATAAAAGAAAAGCTTACCAGAGCTGGTTTTTCGTCAATAAAGACAAATTACACCTACGGCAAGCCCGGAAATCTATCGTGGCGTTTATCGATGAAATATCCAATTTTAATGTTAAATGCTAGCAAATTATTCTTTATTCTATTGCCTTTCTATTATTTAATTACCTACCCATTTGCATTCTTACTGAATTGCTTAGATGTTAATCAGAAGCATGAAAAGGGAACAGGCATAATGGTAGTGGCTCAAAAATAGCTGAATACTATGAAACTTGCTTTAAGTATAGCCCGGCGTTATTTGCTGGCTAAGAAAACCCAAAATGTCATCAATATCATTTCAATGATATCGGCAGCTGGTGTTTTTACGGCAAGTATGGCCTTACTTATTGTGCTATCGGTATTCAACGGACTTCATGGATTTATAGGTGACCTATATGGTACTTTCGATCCCGACCTTAAATTAATTCCAGCTTCTGGTAAAGTTATTTCGCTTGATACCATCGATTATCAATCCATTGTGGACACTGAAGGTGTTGAAGTTATCTCGAAGAGCCTTGAAGACCGTGCCTTACTTAAGTTTAGCAAAAGAAGCGCACCCGGCTTAATCTTAGGTGTTGATAGTAGTTTTAATACAGTCAGCAATATCGATTCTATAATTGTAAATGGTGTTTTTCAGGTAAAGCATAAAAATGAAAACCGCGCTGTGATTGGAAGCATACTAGCTGATCAATTGGCACTTCGTTTAAATTTCGTCAGCCCTCTTTCTATTATAGCGCCTAAACGGACTAATCGAATACAATCGATGCCATCGCAAAATACTATTAATACGGAGTACGTTAATCCTACAGGTATTTTTTCGGTGCGCCAAAGTGAATACGATGGTCAATATGTTATCATTAACTTACAGCAAGCACAAAAGCTTTTTCAATACGACAGTACTGTTGTTTCAGCCCTCAACCTAAAAGTATCGACACATAATATTGATGAAGTGCAATCTCATTTACAACAAATTGTGGGTGATAAAATGATAGTGCAGAACAGGGAACAGCAACATGCAGCTTTTTTCAAAATGATGAAAATTGAGAAATTTGTTGCCTACCTCATTCTATCATTCATTATGATGATTGCTGCCTTTAATGTTATTGGAACAATTTCACTACTTATTTTTGAAAAGAAAGAAAGCATATTCACTCTTAAAAGTATGGGGGCGAGCCGTCAACTTGTGACGCGTATTTTCCTCTTTGAGGGATTACTTATTTCACTGCTAGGTGTTATCCTGGGCTTAATATTTGGTATATTGTTGGTAGCTGTCCAACAACATTTTGGGCTTATAAAATTTGGTAGTGGCGGCTCCTATTTAATCGAAGCCTATCCGGTAAAGCTTGTAGGAATCGACATTCTGTATGTACTATTAACCGTGACTAGCATAGCATTTATAGCTGCGTGGTATCCCGTTAGGGTAATCGTTCGCCGTTATTTTACCGAATCAGGGATGCCTTAGCTTGTGTATTTCTGACCAATTTCACTCAGAACATTAATCGTTCCGGCTTCTGTTTTATCTTGAAGTAATTTAATTTTCAGTGCTCTAAAATCAGGTAGATTCTTAAACGATGTTGCCAAATGGCGACGTGCATGCAAGATTCCTCTGCGCTCACCAATCATTGCAACCGAACGCTTAACCAATTCTTTCAACATCTCACTTTGTTCAAATACACTTGGCGCCGGCAATATCTCACCAGTATTAAGATAATGCTTAATCTCTCTAAAGATCCAAGGTCTGCCGATGCTTGGTCTGCCTATCATCAAAGCATCTACGCCATAACGTTTCAAGTATTGTTCCGCTTTTTCAGGTCCTGTTATATCTCCATTGCCGATGATTGGGATGTGCATTCGGGGATTGTTTTTTACCTTTCCAATTAATGTCCAATCTGCTTCTCCGTTGTACATCTGTTCGCGTGTTCTTCCATGAATGGTGAGGGCAGAAACACCTATGTCTTGTAACTGTTCAGCTAACTCTTCAATAACGTAGTTGTCACTATCCCAACCCAGGCGTGTTTTAACGGTGACGGGCAGTTTTACGGTATCGATAACTGCTTTAGTGATAGATAATAGTTTAGGAATATCCAATAACAGACCTGCACCACTACCTTTTGTAGCGATCTTTTTTACAGGACAACCAAAGTTCAAGTCAATTAATTCAGGTTTTGCCGCTTCAGCCATTCGAGCCGCTTCAATCATGGTTTCAACATTTTTTCCATAGAGCTGAATACCAACCGGTCTTTCTTCTTCTCCGATGTGCATTTTTCGAATGGATCGATTGACTTTACGCAATAAAGCATCTGCCGAAACAAATTCGGTATACATCATATCAGCTCCAAACTCCTTACACAAAGTACGAAAGGATGGATCTGTTACATCTTCCATCGGAGCCAAAAGCAAGGGGTGTTTGCCTAAATCGAGTTGACCTATTTTCACTTATTCTATTTTTTTGGCAAAGATACAATAATAAAGAAGTCCTGTAACATGCATAAACAGGAAGAAAATGTGAATATCTTATGCCGAAAAATTTTTACTTCCAATTGTTTTTTCATTACATTGTGGAAATGTTTAATTTGTGCATGAAAACTAGCATAGCTGTCTTTATTGTTTTTTTAACAAGCTTTTGTTCCTCTCCCTCTTCAGAACGAAATATAGTTTCATCGCTCAAAAATTCAAATGACCTAACACCTGATTCGTTAATTGTTGATCAATTGATTCAGAAATCAAAAGAAGCATACGAATTAAACGAATACCAGGTAGCTCCGCTTGATGATTTCCTAAAGGAGGCCATCGAATTGGCTGTTCAGCATAAATACCGTCATCAATTATTCAATATTTATAATCTTATTGGGAAACGCTACAGAAATAAATCGCTGTATGCTCAGTCAATGGAATATCTTCAAAAATCTCTATACATTGCTGAAGAGTTAGATGACCCTCATCAACTTTCAGAGATTTATAATCAGATTGGTACAGTATACCGTCGAATTGACGAAAACAGTAAGGCGCTTGAGATGCACATGAAAGCACTTACCATTGCTGAGAACATTAAGGATTCGTTTCTAATTAGTGTATCGATTAATGGAATGGGAAATGTTAGTAATAACCTTAACCGTTATTTATCAGCCATTGAATATTTTCAAAAATCCTTGGGCATCTCTAAAAAGATGAATAATAAGTTAGGCATTGCCATTAACACTAATAATATTGGAGATATCTATCAGAAGCTAAACAAACCAGATTCTGCTCTTTTTTATCATTTTGAAGCACTCGACTACAACTCGCAAATTAACAGTACCATTGGCCAATCTATTTGTTATAATAGCATAGGTAGTGTGTACACCACAAAAAAACAATACCGTTTGGCCTTGGAGTATCTATTTAAAGCCCTTGAAGTTAATTTGGAAGTTGAAGATGGTTTGTACATTGCTGTTAGTTATAATAGCATTGGCAAAACCTACCTTGAAGATAATCACCCACAGGATGCCCTGACCTACTTAAAAAAAGGCTTAGATGTGTCGCAAAAGATAGGTGCTAAATACACGGCGGAAGAAGCAGCTCGCCTAATGTCAGCAGCTTACGAAAAACAGCAAAATTATACCAAAGCACTAAAATTTCATAAACTCAGCGCTGTTTATAAGGACAGTATGATAAATGAAAAAAACATTTTTCATATTAGTACGGCAGAGGCTGATTACGAACGAAACCTAAGAACCAACCAGCTAAATACTTTAAGTGAAAAAAATGTTTTTCAGTCAGCATTATTAATCAAGCAAAGAATGTACTTACTCATTGCTGGCATTATGCTTTCTATTCTTTTGCTATTAATCATTCTTCTGATTTATCAAGCCAGGCTGCGAGGGCGCTACAGAACCCTGCGTTTTCAACAGCGTTTGTTGCGTTCTCAGATGAATCCGCACTTTATATTTAATGCTTTAAGTGCTATTCAGGTATTTATACTGGAGAATGACATGGCTAAATCGAGTCGTTTTTTATCTGATTTCTCAAAGCTCATGCGGCAAGTGTTGCGCAGTAGCAACTATGAATATATTACCATTAATGAAGAGGTTGAAATTCTTCAGTATTATTTAAATCTCCAACAATTACGCTTCACGCCTTCTTTCGAATATGAAATCGAAATTGATTCAACATTAAAAGAGAATAATATTTTGGTTCCGCCAATGCTTATTCAACCATTTGTTGAAAACGCCATAGAACATGGTTTAAAACCCATTGGTGAAGGTGGTGTTATACTTATTCGTTTTAATAAATCAACAACAGGAGTTGTGATTGAGGTTGATGATAATGGGCTTGGAATTGACTATTCGAATAGCATGAGTAAAAATGATAAGAAGCACGAATCCATGGCGCTGAAAATTACTAAAGAGCGTTTGGATATTCTGGAGAAGGACACCAAGAAAAAAACTATTTTTGAGGTGTTCGATAAAAAAAGAAGAAACCCAAATCATAAAGGAACCGTAGTACGCTTTACTATACCTCTTATCCGATACGAACAATGAAAAAAATTAAGTTACTAATAGTTGAGGATGATTTATACAATCAGCGTGCTGTTGAGAAGATAATTGTCAAGCATTTTTCGGAAATAGAAATAGTTGGATGCGCTACTGGCGTTAATGAAGCAATCGATAAAATAGAGAAGCTTCAACCGCAACTTTTGCTTCTTGATATTAACTTAAGTGATGGTACATCATTTGATGTTTTAAGAAAAAGTAAATTCAGAGATAGTAAAGTTGTATTCATGTCGGCTTATCATGAGTATGCTTTGGAAGCCCTTCAATTTTCTGCTGTGGAGTTTGTTTTTAAGCCATTTGACATAAATGAATTGATTGTTGCTATCGACAAAGCTTTGGAACAGTTACAGGATGATAACTATAGCTTACGTATTAATACTTTATTCGACAACATTGACAACACAAATAATAAAAAGGTAGTTTTACAAGGCCGCAGAAATATAAAAGTTTGTGATATAAATGATATTGTCTGGGGAAAAGCAATACCCGGAGGTGCCAATTTTTATTTTTCTGATGGCAGTTACTTTTTCACAACAACACCATTGCGAAGATACGAAGCCATTCTTCCTTCCGACACATTCTTTCGATGTCACCCACATTATTTAATAAATCTGAAACAAGTTAAAAAAATTGATAAAGATTTATTACGAATAAAATTATCGAACGATGATGAAGTTATATTTGAAGAACGCCGATATAACCTGATGAGTAGCAAATTGGAATTAAGTATGGTGATTTAGAAAGATTCTAAAGAGGAGCATTTCGATAAAAAAAAATCCAATAAACTATAACATTTTGACGAATCGCCAGTATTATTAGACGAACGGTTTAATATTTGGGGACAAATCAAAATTGAGGGTTGGAACATGCTTCGTTGGGGATTTTTATTGATAATTACTTTAAGCATTTGGGGAAGTGCTAAGGGGCAAATGGATCAGGTTTGGAAATACTACTATCCAGAATTTGTAAATTCATCAGAGAGTAATCTTTACTTTCGATTGGAGAATAATAACTTCCTAAAAAACAATGAATATTTTAGTGAATATACACAAGGCTATACCATGCTTGGGTATTCAATTCAGCCTTCATTTATGTATTATGCTGGCTCACGCTTAAGAGTAAAAGCAGGCGTACATATTCTTCAGTTTACAGGAATGAATGAGTTCACTGAAGTTCTGCCTACTTTTTCGATACACACTAAATTAGCCAAGAACTTTGACCTCATCATGGGAGGTTTAAAGGGTGATGTGCATCATAAATTAATTGAACCAATATTTAATCCTGAAAATCAATTTACCAGGCCTATAGAAAACGGGTTTCAATTCATCTACAATAACGATAAACTATGGTTTGATGGCTGGGTTGATTGGGAGCAATTCATCTTTTTAGGAGATGACAAACCTGAGAAGTTTACTGCAGGTATAAGTGCAGAGTATCAATTGCTAAATAGTGCAACAGGCTGGAATATAAGTGTCCCTGCTCAATTTGTTGCCACACATCTAGGTGGACAAATAAGCACCTATAAAGAGGCCATGCAATCATTGGCCAATATGGCTACAGGATTAAGCTTTCGCAAAGAAATTGGCACAGGATTCATACAGCACATAGGAACATCAACCTACTTAGCCTGGTACCAGGATTTAACGGAAAAATCGGGTTTGCCATTTACAAATGGTCACGCGATTTACCCAGTTGGTGAACTCGGTTATAAGTATGGTGAATTAATGATAGGGTATTGGTATGCCAACGATTTTGTTGCACCAAAAGGAAGCCCCATCTTTCAATCGGTTTCTGACTATCAGAATGATTACTACCAACAAGAAAGACATCTAGCAACTGCAAAGCTTAGTTTCACACGCACCTTCATGGAGCAAATTAAGTTTAGTGCGATGGTTGAAACTTACTTCGATATTCCCGCTTCTCATTTGGAATACTCATATGGTTTAAATTTAATTTTTACGCCTAACTTCTTTTTAAAGAAAGTTAATTTCCATTAGTACAGTGAGGTTAGGGCACAAGTCATCGATTCGTATAATTAAATAGTACCGAGAACAGAATTAGTTTGTAAGCTGCTATAAATAGCGTAAGTAGCTTCGGTATTCACCGCCATATCGTTGGTATCTGAACAACATGTTCATTTTAAAGGTTATTGATAAAAAGTGCTTAATAAGATGAATGAAGAGATAAGAAATAAATTGGGTGTAGAAGAAAACAAACCCAACGATTGGTTTGAGGTACTTTATTCTGAATCCAACGAGTCAGGCAATGGAGTGCCATGGGCTAATATGGCGCCGCATCCAGTATTTAAAAATTGGATAGACAAAACTTCTTCGCTAAAAAAAGAAAAGACTGCTTTGGTAGTTGGTTGTGGCTTGGGGGATGATGCCATTGAATTGGAGGCAAAAGGATATAAGGTAACGGCATTTGATGTTTCAGAAAGTGCCATTAAACTGTGTGAAAAAAGGTTTCCTGATGCTCGTACAGAATTTGTACAGGCCGATTTAATCCAAGGTGTTAAGCCTTGGTTTAAACAATTTGATTTGGTTCTCGAAATATTTACGATTCAAGCGCTTCCTCCTAAATATGAAAAAACCTTGATTCAAAATGTTTCTGATTTTGTGGCAGACGATGGAGAATTAATTGTTATCGCTGAAATTCAAAAAGAAAAGCGTAGCTATGAAAATGGTCCTCCTTGGTTGTTGAATAACGATTATATTCAGTCGTTTGAAGCTTGTGGATTAAAACAAGTATCTCTTCAAAGTAATAATGAAACAGAAGTAGGAGAAGAAATGCATTTGGCAATATTTAAAAGATAGTGGGAAGTATAACTTATTTTAAAAGACTGCTTGGCCCTTTTTATTAAATGAAAAGGTATGAATCATGAAGAAATAAATACCTTAGTGCTTTACCAAACCTATATTTAACCTGCCGAATATGAATAAGTATTTTAAAATAACTCCACCTTATAAATTAGTATCCTATATCTTTTTGCAAAATCACATGACTATTTTTGGCCTGGTTATTTTAATAATTGGGCAATTAATTTCGATTTTGGATGTATCGCGTTTCGATAAATCGTGTTTGCTATTCCCTTTTTCTGAAAGTATGGAAATCCAGGGTAAAGTAACTGCAGTGAATACAATACATTACACTTTCTCGAATCACTATACCTATGGTTACGATTATGAAGTGAACGATAGCAACTTGGGATATGCTTTTGGAGCATCATTCGACAAAAGAACTGATTTAAAAGAAGGAGATAAGGTTACTGTTGAATATGTAAAGAGTGATCCATCGATCCATCGAATTAAAGGGATGCGTAACTCTTTTGTCATTGATACCACGGTTATATATCTTTTAGTTTCCCTTGTTGGCTTTATATTTTTAGCTTATGGCCTTAGAAATACAAGGAAGTTCTTAAAAATGGTGAAGAATGGATATGTAACAACAGCAAGCTTATCCGAAAAACCAACGACTAATTTAATAGAAGGTAGTAGGTATATTGTATTAAAGTTCGCATTTATGACCAAAGGTGGACAGAGTGTTGAATTTGTCAAACAATTAACCAATGCTAAGAACATTCTGGATGATGAAGAAGAACTGATTGTTTACAACGAGAATGACCCATCGCAACATCAGTTTGTAGACAGACTACCAACACAACTTAAAGCCTATATTTATAGTGAAGTTGAATTTTATCAGAAGAACGCTCTTTAAAATTTAATGAAAGATGAAAGAAATTCGATTTATACTATTAGCACTCATCATAACGCAGCTTTGTTCATCGCAAGAATCATATAAAACCTGGCCTGCAATTGCTATGATAAATGATGTAACATTTAAGGATAGAAAGTTTGATAAACATAATATTGGTTGTGGATTTCTTTTAAAACATGAAAAAGATACGTTTGCCATAACTGCAAAACATATTATATGCGTTGCCAAGACGGATGTAATGAAAACAACCAACTTTGAAGGTGGCCTGAAACAATGGACAATGTACCCCAAAGACAAAAAGGATCAAACAGTAATAATGGGCAAACTTCTTAATGAGGATACAACTGATTCGTTGAGTTTTGATTTTATTAATCGGCATGATACCACCTATAATGATTTTCTGATTTTTAAGATAAAGCAGAATAATTCGAAGTTGGTTCCTTTAGAAATACGAAAGACCCAACTAAAGGAAGGTGAGATTCTTTACGCTATAGGTTGGACTTATAATGATACCGAAGGGTCACAGCGGATTTATAAATATTCGTATTACCAAGGCAAAGGAACACGTTTTAACATGAGATTGATTGATGCTCCGGCAAATGCTGGTGGTTTAAGCGGTTCGCCCGTAGTTGATACTGAAGGTTTATTAGTAGGGATTATTTCTGGAATGGATGAAGATCCAATAACTAAGGAAGCCTATTCGTCGCCTAGAAACATTAATTATCTGATAGACTTTTTTAATAATAGAAAGCATTAATATTACATAGGAAGAATGCACTTTAAGATTTTATCAGAATAGTGAAACAAGCGTAATCCTTTAATTTTACATGTTTACTGTTTGGCATGAAGCCTAAAGCCAAAAGAACAAGATCACTAAGTAGTTCTGAACTTACACCTCAATTAGTAAGATTAAGTTAAGGTGAAGATGGTAAGTCAATAAAACATTGAAAGCGTTTTTTAGGGTGTTAATTGATGTGTTAGGAGCATTAACCTGGTTAACTCATAATGTTTTATTGGCTCCAATGTTTCCATTCACAATTAATTTATCGAAATTACAGTTGATTATTATTTTAACCTAAATAAAACTGTGTAATGCATAAATTAATTACAACACTTGCACTACTAAGCTTATGGGCTTATGGTTCTGCTCAAATTGATGCTCGAATGTTTCGTTACCCCGATGTGAGTAACAAGCAAATTACCTTTACTTATGCCGGTGATATCTGGATAGTAAGTAAGGATGGAGGTACTGCTACTAAGTTAAGTTCACCTCAGGGCGAAGAATCGTATCCAAAGTTTTCGCCCGATGGCAATACCATAGCTTTCAGCGGCAACTACTCGGGCAATACCGATGTATATACCATTCCGGTTAACGGTGGTATTCCAACACGTCATACCTGGCATGGTTATAACGACAGGGTGGTTGACTGGCATCCTAATGGTAAACAGGTTTTGTTTGCTTCGTCTCGTAAAAGTGGTAAAGCGCGATGGAATCAGTTTTATTTAACTCAAACAGAGAATGGTTTACCTCAAAAATTACCATTGGAGCATGCCGAATTTGGTTCAATATCAGAAGATGGCAATACCATTGCTTTTACCGATAAAAGTCGATTGACACGTACTTGGAAAAGGTATCGCGGAGGAACAGCGCCTGACATCTGGTTGATGGATATGAATACCAAAAATGCAGAAAAGATAGCCCAAAACACGGCGAACAACGAATTGCCAATGATTAAAGGCAATGAGGTCTATTTTTTATCTGATAGGGGCGAAGCTAAGCGTTACAACCTTTGGAAATACGATATTACTACCAAAGAGGTTAAGCAGTTGACAAGTTTTACCGACTACGATGTGCATTATCCTTCCATGGGACCTGCCGATATAGTTTTCGAAGCAGCTGGGAAGCTTCATACCTATGCCTTAGCAACAGGTGCGCTTAACGAGGTTAAGGTGAATGTGATTACCGATCAGCAAAGTTTATTAAGCAGAGAAGTGAATTTAAAAGGTCAATTCAGTAATGCTTTTCTTTCGCACGATGCCAAGCGTGTTGTATTAGAGTCGCGAGGAGAAGTTTTTACTATACCTGAAGAACATGGCTACACCATTAATCTTACACAGACATCAGGTGCGGCAGAGCGATCACCAGCCTGGTCGCCAAATGGAAAATACATTGCCTATTGGAGTGATCAATCGGGAGAGTACCAATTGGTATTACGTGATATGGAAGATGGCAGTACAAAAAGCCTTACTTCATTTACCGATGGTTTTAGATACCACTTACATTGGTCGCCCGATAGTAAGAAGTTGGTTTTTATAGAGCAAAACATGGAAGTGAAGCTCTTGTTTGTGGATACAAAAGAGGTAATCACCATTGATAAACAACTCTATTATTTCCATGGCGGCTTAGATAATTTCAAAGTGTCATGGGATTGTAATAGCCAATGGGTAGCCTATGCCAAAGACACCGAAAAAAGAACCTCTGCTATTGCTTTGTTTGATGTAAATAACAGAAAAGCGCACCAGGTCACTAGTGCATATTATGCCGATTCAGAACCTGTTTTTGATGTTGAAGGCAAATGCCTTTATTTTACAACGATGCGCCATTTTAGTCCGCAGTACAGCGATTTCGACAACAGCTTTATCTATCCTAAATCAACCATGATAGCAGCTGTTCCTTTAACTAAAGATGGGGATTCACCTTTGGCCTTCCGTAACGATGGTGTTGAGGTTGTAAAAGAGGAAGATAAAGCAGAAGAAGGCAAGGATGAAAAGAAGAAAAAGGACAAGAAAGGTGATAAAGAAGATGACGAAGAAGAGAAAGTAACCCAAATTGATATTGACGGTTTCGAAAGCAGACTAGTCCTATTACCTATTAAGAATGGTGATTATAGATCCCTTACCTCGGCAGAAGGAAAGATCTTATACATGTCGCAAGGAGCGAAGGCTTGGGATTTAAAATATTATGACCTTAAAGAAAGAGAAGAGAAATCCATTGTTGCCGGTATTGATGATTACCAATTGGCTGCGAATGGGGAAAAAATACTTGTTCGTAAGAAGAATAGTTTGAATATCATTTCAGCCACAGCTGATCAAAAGCTGGATAAGCCATTAAATACCAAAGGTATGATGGCAAAGATTGATCCAAAGCAAGAATGGCTTCAGATATACCGGGATGCCTGGCGTCTGGAACGTGATTATTTCTATGATAAAAATATGCACGGTGTAGATTGGGATGCCGTATATCAGCAGTATTTACCATTGCTAGAGGAATGTGTTACACGTTGGGATGTTAATTTCGTATTAGGCGAAATGATTGGTGAGTTGAATGCATCTCATTCCTATAAAGGAGGAGGAGATACAGAGAAATCCAAAACATTAGCAGTTGCATATCTTGGCGCTGACTTTGCGGTTAAAGACAATAACTACATTATAAAGCACATAGTTAAAGGTGGTATTTGGGATGCTGAAGCTGTTTCGCCTCTGGCTACACTTGGTGTATCAGTTAAGGAGGGTGATTATTTATTTGCGGTGAATGGTACTCCGTTTGATATCAAAAAATCACCTTATGCAGCATTGCAAGGTTATGCAGGTAAAACCGTTGAATTAACTATAGGTAGTTCACCGGATATAAATCAAGCTAAAAAAGTAGTGCTTAAAACCATGAAGGATGAATACCGTTTACGTCATCTTGAGTGGATTGAAAACAAGAGAGCAAGGGTTGCAGAAGCTAGCAATAATCAAGTGGGTTATATCTATGTTCCTAGTACAGGTGTTGATGGGCAAAACGAGTTAATTCGTCAGTTCATGGGGCAATGGACCAAAGCTGCTCTAATTATTGATGAGCGATTTAATAATGGTGGTCAAATTCCGGATCGTTTTATTGAGTTATTAAACCGTAAGCCACTTGCTTTTTGGGCGGTGCGCGATGGTAAAGATTGGCAGTGGCCACCTGTTGCACATTTTGGACCTAAAGCTATGTTGATTAATGGCTGGAGTGGTTCTGGTGGTGATGCTTTTCCTGATTACTTTCGAAAGGCCGAATTAGGTAAGCTCGTGGGAACACGTACCTGGGGTGGTCTTATAGGTGTTTCAGGTGTACCTGCCCTGATTGATGGAGGAGTTGTTACTGCACCTACGTTCCGTATGTATGATCCTTATACCGGAGATTGGTTTAAAGAAGGACATGGAGTAGATCCTGATGTGGAAGTGGATGAAGACGCCGGTCAACTAGCTAAGGGGATTGATCCGCAATTGGAAAAAGCAATTGAAGTAATCCTCGAAAGTCTGAAGACGGATAAGTTCACCGAACCCGATCATCAGAAGTTTGAAGTTCGCTAGTATAACTACAGATAGAATAATAAAAGCTGCTATTTTTTTAGTAGCTTTTGTTGTTTTGGTTATTCAGTACTTTCACCGGTATTCTCAATGAGATTTACACTAATTGAGAAAACTAAGTTTCCAGGTTCCTGGAGTGACTATTTTTGTATTGCCTAATCATTAAATATTTATTAGTTATGAATGTAAATTTAAAGTGGTAATTCTTTTAGATACATGCAGAAAAGTATCAGACTAACAAGCAGAGTAAGGGACTGGATGGTTGTCGCAAGAAAAGGTACTTCACAAGAAAAAGTTGTAAGAAGCTTAATCGCTGATGTAAGAGTTGTTATCTTTCAATTTTAAAAGATTCCATTTCAGGCTGGAATAGAGCTAGCCGAACAGAAGATTAGTGAGTTAGAAAATGATATTAAAAGTTTTATTGAATATTTTGTGATAGATTAGAAAGAAATAATAAAATAACCCTGTATTAAGTCTAAATGGTTGCGAATAAAATTGACATAATTAAGATTAGTTTAAGGAATTTAATTAATGAAGTAGATAAATATTACGATAATGCTTTTGATATTCGAATTGTAAAAACAGTTTTTGAGATAGTTTCGGGAATTGAAAGATTAATTATAGAGAACTCTTTGAATGATGAGGGATTACATGCGTTTCAAGACAAACTGCCAAAGTTTAAACATCTTGACTTGTCTTTAATAGAAAAAACTTTTTGGGAAATAATTAGTGAGTATTCTCTTTTATTTGGTTCTCGAAATGGGCAATCAATTGAAGATTTAAAAAGTTATAATGAGGCAATGGGCTTCACTTATAGAAGTAAAAAACGAGAGCGCGTAAGAAATGAAGTGTCGGAAATAGTTTTTGAAATAGAAACCCGAGCAAAAAAGGCGCTTGATTACCTAGTCAACACTAGAGTAAACTGCAGATAGAATAATAAAAGCTGCTATTTTTTAGCAGCTTTTGTTGTTTTAATTATTCATTACTTTCATCGGTATTCTCAATGAGTGCTTGCAACTCGTTAGAAATATCTTTGTTTAAAATTGGTTCTAGTTTGTCTTCAGTAAACTTGTATTTCATTAGGTAAGAGGGTTCTTTGCTAGTGCTGTAGTTGCCATTTTTGTTACGATCCATACCAAAAGTAACAATGGCATCCATGGTATTATGTCGATACTTAAAATCGATTACGGTAGCATCATTTTGATTTAATATCCTTAATTTTTGTTCCTTGAAACTGTAGAGATAGAGGTTCTTGTGATCTTCTAATGTAACATGCCCGTCTTTATTACTATCAACATCGGCACCTACGAAACTGACAAGAATATCATCTTCAAAATAGGTATATTCCAACTTAGATGCGATCATTCGAGTTTTACAAATTGGTTTCATTTCGTTGGTCGTAAAATCCCAGTATACGAGATTGTTAAAATCACCGTAGAAACTGCTTCTTCTGTAGCGTTTCCCACTATACGACCCTGAGCCAAACATATCCATTAAAGCCTCGTGATCTTCGCTAATGCTCTCAGTTGTTTTAAGAGTCCTTACTATTATGGGGATTATGTACTTCTGTTGAAGTGTATCAATTAATATGGCATTGTTAAAAGATATGACTTGTTGACGCATGTTTTGCTGAGTCAATTGCTCCAGTTTTTCATCAGAAAGAAGCGCCGTTTCGTTTGTGTTGTCATTTGGGATTAAATCAGATATGGTAAAGATGAGTATGGAGATAATGCCAAAAATGGCCAACAGTAGGATGGTAGTTCCGAGCAAAGCCAATATCTTCTGATTGTAGTTTTTTATTTTATCAATATTCATGTTACAAGTTTAAGTTAGATGTTACAAGATAGTAAAATAGGCTTACTGATTTATATCATACAACTTTTACTCTTTTAAAAGCGTATAGTCTTAATTCACATTAAAACACTCATATGAAACGTTCAATATTGTTCACCATGTTGCTTGCCATTGGCTTATACGTCACAAGTCAATCCAATGCCGAGACTTTAAAAACATTCTTGTCTGATGTTATCTCTTTCGAAGAAGTAACATTAGATCCGAATCGTCCGATTTCTAAAATAAGACAAATGGCGTCGGTACAGGCCGATACTTTTTTTGTCCTTACAAAAGAAAATACTGCAGAAGTACTTAGGACTGCTAAGGCCTATCAACACTGTTTGGTTTTTACTGGTAGTCACACTATTGTTAAAGTTACTGATTTAAGTAACTGTATTCAATCCGGATCGTGGGGTGCTTGCATGCCAATGGGTGAAGGTTATATTCAGCGTGGAGAAATGGAAAAGAAGGCGGATTACATCAATAATATTATTGGTATGCCCGATATGCAAAAACGTGTACTGTTTCTCTTTAATTAACAAGGCTTATGTAATAGGCTTTTCCGAATGTAATAGAATCGGAAAGATAGAATAGAATAAGCATGGCGAAGAGCCGTGCTTATTTTGTTTTATGTAGTTTATTCACCAATATTTTCTGTCAAAATACAGGATGTAATGAATGGTTTAATACATGCTTTTTTATCTTTACAAGCAATCAATTTATATCTATACCCATGCAAAACCTTACCATTACTAATATTACATCCTGGGCTAAAGAAAAATTACAATCCGTTGACGCTGGTCACGATTGGTGGCACATAAAACGTACGCTGACCAATGCTAAAAAATTACATCAAACCGAAGGAGGCGATTGGCATGTAATTGAGTTAGCCGTATTGTTGCATGATGTGCCAGATCCTAAATTCTTTGATGAGGAAAAGATGTTGGTTGAGGTGGAGCAAAAAATGGAAAGTGAGGGTGTTTCTTTGAGTAAATGTGAGCATGTGATGCAAATTATCAAACACCTTTCTTTCTCGAAGCAATGGTCGGGTAAAGCTTTTGATTCGTTGGAATTTCGTATTGTTCAGGATGCTGATCGATTGGATGCTATTGGAGCCATTGGTATTGCCCGTGCCTTTAGTTACGGCGGACATAAAGGGCGTGATTTTTACGACCCGGAAGTTCCGGTGCAAAAATATGCCAATGCCGAAGCCTATCGTAAGAGTGATGCACCTACCATCAATCATTTCTACGAAAAACTATTGCTGTTGAAAGATTTAATGAAGACTGATTCAGGTAAAACAATGGCTCAACAACGCCATGATTACATGGAAGGATTCCTGAAGCAATTTTATAGTGAGGTGGAGCAGTGATGATATTAAAAATATTAGTGTAATTCGCGAATTGAAAATCAGCGAAGCTAAATTCGTGGATGAAATAATATTTGTAAACTATAGGTCTTTGTTCAAATTATATACTTCAAATACTTTTAGTATTTTTATCGGCACTCAAAGTTCTAATCAATGCCCGTGAAAAAAAATAATTCTGGTAAGCGCAAGCCTGCTCGAAAGAAAAGTACAAAGCAGTCAGGCAGTACCTGGAAAAAGAAACTGTTTATTCTTAGTCTTAAGGCTGCTGTTGCTGGGATAGCGGTTTTTGCAATATTCGTGTTCTTTGTTTATTTGGGATTATTTGGTCGTTTACCTTCCAATGCCGAACTGGCTAAGATCCAAAACCACACAGCATCCGAAGTCTTCTCATCTGATAAACAACTGATGGGACGTTACTTTGTTGAGCACCGACTAACCATTGATAATGGCGAGGTTTCGAAACATGTGGTCAATGCCTTGGTTGCAACCGAGGATAGTCGCTTCTTTGAGCACAACGGTTTGGATTTCATTAGCCTTGGAAGAGTAATGGTTCGAACCATAATCTTTAGAGATAAGGCGCAAGGTGGCGGTAGTACCATTAGTCAGCAATTGGCCAAAAACTTATACCCGCGAATGCGCTTGGGCTTTATGACCTTGCCAGTTGGTAAGGTGAAGGAGATTTTTACGGCTGCTCGCCTCGAAACGCTTTATTCTAAGGAAGATATTCTGACGCTCTATTTAAATACTGTACCATATGGTGAGGATATTTTTGGTATTGAAATGGCCTCGCGTCGTTTCTTTGGTAAGAAATCGAAACGTCTCGATCCTGCGGAAGCGGCTACGTTGGTAGGTATGTTGGCTGCTAACACAGCTTATAGTCCTCGCATTAATCCTGAGCGCAGTTTAAAGCGACGCAATGTCGTATTGAAACGTATGAAGGAGCAAGGTTTTTTATCTGATACGGAATATAAGAAATGGCAGCAAAGTAAGATTGTACTCAGATATAAGAAGATTGATCACAACACAGGGATAGCACCTTATTTTCGAGAAAAGATACGTGTGAAAGCTCAAAAAATACTGGAGGATGAATATGGTGATGAGTACGATATTTATTCAGATGGTTTGAGGATTTACACAAGTATTGACTCACGTTTGCAGAATTATGCCGAGCTGGCGGTTGATCAACAGATGACCCGTTTGCAAGGTGAGTTTGATCGCCATTGGAAGGGACGTGACCCGTGGGAGAAACATCCGAATATCTACATCGATGCACTGCGTAAATCGAAACGATATACCAAACTAGCAGCAGCTGGTTGGAACGAGGAGAAGATTTTCAAACACATGGAACAGAAGGTTCCGATGACGATATTTACTCATGCTGGTGAGAAGAAGGTGAATATGAGTCCTGCGGATTCGGTGAAGCATCGTTTGAAATTATTGAATACAGGGTTTCTAGCCATGAACCCAAATAATGGCCATGTATTGGCTTGGGTTGGAGGCATCGATCATAAAAGTGTTCAGTACGATCATGTCACTTCGGAACGCCCTGTAGGCTCTACCTTTAAACCAATTGTATATACGGCGGCCCTTATGGAAGGTAATGAGCCCTGCGATTGGATTTCGAACGAGCAGCAGGTTTACGAAGATTATAATGATTGGAATCCGTCAAATAGCAATGGGAAACACGAAGGTTATTATACCATAAAGGGTGGTTTGGCATCTTCGGTAAATACCATAAGTGCCAAACTTATTACGCGTGTGGGTATTGGCGATGTGATTGATGTGGCTCGCGATATGGGTATTGAAGGTGGCATTCCTAAAGTGCCATCAATCGCTTTGGGAACAGCAGAATTGTCATTGTTAGAAATGGTTTCTGCGTATACCACATTTCCTAATTATGGGCGACCTGTTGAGCCAGTTGACTTATTGCGCATTGAAGACAGGTATGGGAATGTGTTGTATCAGTACGATGAGGAACAGGATAGTGACCAAGTGTACGGTGAGGAGGTTTCGCATTTTATTATTGATATGATGCGAGGAGTGGTAGAAAACGGTACAGGAAGCACACTTCGCACATTATTTCACTTAGATAGTGAGCTAGCTGGTAAAACCGGCACAACGCAGGATAACTCAGATGGCTGGTTCATTGGCTATACACCTGGTATTGTTGCAGGTGCCTGGGTTGGTAATGATCAGCCTAAAATTCATTTTCGATCAACAGCTTTGGGTAGTGGTGGACATACAGCCTTGCCAATTTTTGCACGTTTTATGCAGCGAGTCGAGAATGATCCAAAAATGTATGAGTATTACGCTAAATCCTTCTATGAAATACCAGAAGATTTGCAAAGGCGTTTGGAATGTGATAATTTTTCGATGGATGATCCGGATGCGGATATTTTTGATCGTTTCTTTGATGGCTTTGATCGCCCCGATTCTACCAAAATAAGAAAACAGCAAGAACGCCAAGCTAAGAAAGATGCTCGCAAAAAGAAGGATCACAAGAGTGTACTTGACCGCATGAAAGAGCTTTTTAAGAAGAAAAAGTAAGTAGGATGATAAGAATTTTATTGTTGTTTATAGCTTTTAATCTAGGTGTTTTAGGTGATATTCAAGCTCAATCAGAGAAAGGGATATTAAGTGAGCGCTTTGAGCCACCTGTTAATTATCAGAGGCCAAACTGTGATAGCAAATCCTTTGTTTATTTTTTGCAACATTTGCCACTTAAACCTGAGGGGAGTGTGGTTAAATATTATAATGGAGCAAGTAAGAACACGCCAGAGGTATATTGTGCAGTTGTCGATTTGGAGGTTGGTAATCGCGATTTATTGCAATGTGCCGATGCTTGTATGCTGCTATATGCCGAGTATCTTTTTAAACAGAAACGTTACGATGAGATAGCTTTTGACTTTGTATCGGATGGTAAACCTCGCTATTATAACGATTACACGGATGAGCGAACGTATAAATCGTTTCGTAAGTACATGAATTATATTTTTGCCTATGCCAATACACGTTCCTTATATAATCAGCTGAAACCTGTTTCTTCAATAATGCAATTAAAGGCGGGTGATGTGTTTATTCAAACCGGTAATCCATATGGCCATGCCGTAATGGTGGTTGATGTAGCCATAAATGCAGCTTCTGGCAAGAAAGTGTATTTGCTAGCCCAAAGTTACATGCCAGCTCAAGAGATCCAGATTCTTATCAATCCGATGAATTCATCTTTGTCACCTTGGTACGAACTAAATGAGCTCCCTATTCAAACGCCTGAATGGAAGTTTATTCCTGCTGACTTGAGGAGGTTTGAGTAGCCTTATTATTTATCTCAATTCGAACATTTGCAATGCCTTGTTGAATAAAATTTAATTCGTTGGCGGCTGCCTGACTCAAATCGATAATACGTCCTTTAATAAATGGTCCTCTGTCGTTAATGCGAACAGTTATGCTTTTCTTATTGTCGAGGTTAATGACTTTAACTTTTGTTCCAAATGGTAAAGTTTTATGGGCAGCAGTTAATGAATCGTTTGAAAACACCTCACCATTGGCTGTTAAGCGGCCTTCAAACTTTGCAGCATAATACGATGCTTTCCCTTCTAAGACAAGTTCTTGAGCAAAGCAACTTAAGCTAATCACTGAAACTATAAAAAGTACGGCCGCTCGCATTTTTAACTGGTTATTATTTCACCTTTGTAACGCCACCTGATACAATGAATTTCATGACATCGGCAGAGTTGGCATCAATCGGTTTAACGTTTTCAGAAGGCACAATGTATAACTCACCTAATACACCATAAGAGCTTGGTAAATAAACGGCAATTTTTTCCTCAATGCCCAAATCTGCAAGATCAGTTGCTGTAATAAAGCCCAATCGCTCCAATATGCCTTCCTTATCTAAAGTAACCAGAACGGGTTTCTCAAATTTTCGTTCCTTACCCACGAAAGCAGATAACAAATCCTTAACCGATGAATAGATTACCTTAATTAATGGAGCACGTTTCAATAAGCGTTCGAAAGCATTTGATATTGGGGTAGTAATAAAACGCTGACCAAGAAAGCCAACTATGGTGATGGTGATTACAATGATTAATAATCCAATGCCAGGAAAGCTATACTCTGAGAAGGGACCTTTTTTAAATATTTCTAGATTACGCAATAAGCCATCTAACCAAATAAAAGCTACAACAAATACATAGATAGTAACCGCGATGGGGGCAATGTATAAAATACCTTGTAGAAAGTAACGAATCAGTTTTTTCATAAAATTGTGCCTGCTTAGGTGTATCTATGTTTCTACGCTATTATGGTTTAAATGTTCCGAATTACAAGTTGTAAATCATTTCAACCACACCAGTGGGGTATGTCTGACTACTTTTTAAGGTCAGATGGGTCATGTCAGGAATTGCTTCAAATAGCTCAATACCTTCAGAAAGAACTATTGGCATTACAAATACAAAGATCTCATCAATGAGTTTGGCATTTAAAAGCATGGTGTTTACTTGTCCGCCCCCTATTAACCAGATATCTCCACCAGATTGCTTCTTTAGTTCTTGTATGAATTCAATCTGATTATCAGAAATAAACTCAACATGTTCCGTGTTTTCATGCTTTGTTCGGCTCAGTACGTAGTTTTGTTTGCCAGCATATGGAAAGTCAATGCCCCAGCTTAATATTTGTTGGTAGGTGCTGTTGCCTTGAATGGTAGCATCAACTGATTTGTAGAAATCAGCGTAGCCATAATCCAGCGCATCTGGATTAGGAATAGATTCAAGCCAATCAACGGCGCCATCTTTTGACGCTATTTTACCATTAAGGCTCGTGGCAATGTAAAGTTTTATTTTTCGCATGTAGGGTGTTCTTTATTTCTCGAATTGAATTCGAAGTTTCTTAGGCAGACCGGCAACCACCAAGTCATAGGAATGATTAATCCATTCGATCAATAACTCATCTGACACTGACCCATCTATATTAATGGTATTCCAATGCTTTTTGTTCATGTGGTAGCCTGGTAATACCGCATGGTGTTTTTCACGTAATTCAATGGCCTTTTCAGGATCGCACTTGAGGTTGATGCTAAAATCGCCTTCCACATTGGTGAGCGCAAACATTTTGCCAGCCACCTTAAATACCAATGTGTTTTGGTCAAAGGGAAATTCCTCCGTTACCAAGTGCTTTTTTATGCAGTATTCTCTAAATTCTTCTATGTTCATATTTTTAAGCTGATAGCTGACAGCCATTAGCTATCAGCCCCCGATAGCTATCGGGGTTTATAATGTTGGATGAAATGCTTCTTCGATGTGTTCTATTTTCCAATCTGCTCCATTTGGAATGAGAGTCACCACGTCAAAACGAACTTCTTCTTCAATGTCGTATTCCATAATATAAGCCTCAGTCGCTTCCACAATAAAGCGGATTTTTCCAGGAGTGATTGCTTCCTTGGGGTTTTCCCAGCCATCTGTTGTACGTGTTTTAACCTCAATTACCACAAAGTAGTTTTTATGTCTGGCAATCAAATCTAGTTCCTTTTGTTTGTAGCGCCAGTTACGTTCAATTATGTCAAATCCTTTTTCTTCAAGGAATTTGGCAGCAACAGCTTCACCCGTTTTGCCCAGTTCGTTATGGTCGGCCATTTAAAAATATACCTTTGAGTTACAATTAGAAACATCAATACTCACCCGTTTACCCATTATTAATGGCATGTTGATATTACCATGTCCTGCCGGGAATCCAAAAATAACTGGATAGTCATATTCCGAAATAGCTTCCTTTATAATCTCATAAGCATTAAGTCCGTATTTTACATCGTTATCTTTCATGTTGGTGAATTGCCCTACAATAATGCCACTTAACTGTTTTAGAAAACCGCTTAGTTTTAGGTTTTGCATCATCCTATCCAGATGATAGAGGTATTCCGATAAATCTTCGATGAATAATATTTTACCATGAGGGTTAGGATCGTAAGGAGTGGATCTTAATGCGTAAATCAAGGACAGATTACCGCCAATTAATAAACCTTCTGCCTCTCCATTTCTATTTAGTAGATGAGGTGCTATTTTGTATTTTGGCAATTCTCCATGTAGGATATTGAACAAGCTTAGCATGTCATCGTCATCCTTCGACTTATCAGGAAAATTTTTAGGCATTGGTCCATGTATGCTGGCGACTTTGTGTTTATGATGCAGACAAGTGTGTAAAACTGTAATATCGCTATAGCCAATTATCCATTTGGGGTTTTCCAAAAAGTGAGTGAAATCTATTTCTTCAATAATACGAATAGTACCATAACCACCTCGAGCGCAAAATATGGCATCCACATCAGATCTATTAAGCATTAACTGTAAATCTGATGCACGGTGTTCGTCGTTACCAGCATACTGATGAAAAGTATTGGTGGCGTTATTACCTACCGTTACCTGGTAACCCATGCTGTGTAAATACTTTTCAGCGAAATGAATGGTTTCTGCATCTATTCTGCCAGCTGGAGAAACAATACCAATGGTTGAGTTTTTGGAGAGTGATTTTGGAAATATCATGGCTTTAGTTTTATAGTTTGTAGGCAGAAGCCAGTAGTTATTCTTATAATGCTTTAAATAACAAGAATAGAGTTAATTCAGTATTAAAATGATTTACAACTTTAATTCCGTTTTACCCCTCCAACCTCCCCTAAAGCGGGAGGCTAAAGTCCCCTTTAGGGGATTTAGGGGTTCTTAAACCTTAAGTTAACTATAATTCTTAAATTAATATCTATTTGTACACCCTCTTATTCTTGCTACTATTATTAAATACTTTGCATATCTTTGTGAAGTTAATAAAAAGCCCCGAATGCTGTGGGCTTTTATTTTGATTTTTATAGTACCCAACCATAAAACAAATTCATACAAATGAAAACGGGAAATTTCAAGCGAACGCTAGTAACTACTGCTTTACCATATGCCAATGGGCCTGTTCACATTGGTCACCTTGCCGGAGTTTATGTTCCAGCCGATATTTATGTACGTTATTTACGCCTAAAACACGAAGATGTTGTGCTTATTGGAGGTTCTGATGAACATGGTGTGCCAATTACCTTAAAGGCAAAAAATGAAGGTGTTACACCTCAGGATATTGTTGATAAATACCATGGCATTATAAAAGATTCGTTTGAGAAGTTTGGTGTCTCTTTTGATGTGTATTCGCGTACTTCATCTAAGATGCATCACGAAACAGCCAGTGATTTTTTCAAAACCTTGTATGATAAGGGTGAATTTGTTGAGAAGGAGTCGGAGCAATATTACGACGAAGAAGCCAATCAGTTTTTGGCTGATCGTTACATTACGGGTACTTGTCCGCATTGTAAGAGCGAAGGTGCCTATGGCGATCAGTGCGAGAGCTGCGGAACATCTTTGAATGCAACAGACCTAATTAACCCTCAATCGGTGGTGTCAGGCAGTAAACCAGTGGTGCGTAAAACAAAGCATTGGTATTTGCCACTCGATAAGCATGAGCCATTTTTGAAAGAATGGATATTAGATGGACACAAGGAGTGGAAACCAAATGTATACGGTCAGTGTAAGTCGTGGATTGATTTAGGTTTACAACCACGTGCGGTAAGTCGCGACTTGAATTGGGGTGTGCCTGTTCCTGTGGAAGGAGCAGATGGCAAAGTGCTTTATGTATGGTTTGATGCACCTATCGGATATATTTCGGCTACAAAGGAATTAACCCCTGAGTGGGAAAAATATTGGAAGAGTGACGATTCACGCATGTTACATTTTATTGGTAAAGACAATATCGTATTTCACTGTATTGTATTTCCATCAATGTTAAAAGCCGAAGGTAGTTATATACTACCTGAGAATGTGCCTGCCAACGAATTCTTAAATCTTGAGGGAGATAAGATTTCTACTTCCCGTAATTGGGCGGTTTGGTTACACGAGTACTTAGTTGATTTTAAAGACAAACAGGATGTATTGCGCTATGTATTAACGGCCAACGCACCTGAAACAAAAGATAACGATTTTACCTGGAAGGATTTCCAAGCTAGAAACAACAATGAGTTGGTTGCTATCTTAGGAAATTTTGTGAATAGGGCAGTAGTCCTCACTCATAAGTATTACGATGGAGCCGTACCGGCTGCAGGTGAATTGACCGACTATGATAAGGAGACTTTAAATGAGATTCCTGCTATAGTGAAACGTGTTGAAGACGCCTTGGATATATTCCGTTTCCGTGAAGCGGTACGTGAGGCCATTAACCTTTCGCGTTTAGGTAATAAATATTTGGCTGATTGTGAGCCTTGGAAACTTGCTAAGACAGATCCAGAGCGTGTTAAGACCATCATGAACATTGCCTTACAAATAACGGCCAATGTTTCGATTCTTATTGAGCCATTCTTACCTTTCACTGCCAAGAAAATGCAAGACATGCTTAATCTGGAGAACTTAGATTGGAGCTCTTGTGGTAATTTAGAATTGTTGTCAGCTGGAAGTTTGATTAATAAGCCAGAGTTGTTATTCGAAAAGATTGAAGATGCGACTATTCAGGAGCAATTGGATCGCTTGCAGCAAACGAAGGTTGATAATGAGGCTGCCAATAAAGTGGCTGCTCCTGCAAAGGATAACATCGAGTTTGATGATTTTACCAAGATGGATATCCGTGTTGGTACTATTGTGGAGGCTGAAAAAGTGGCTAAGACTAAAAAGCTACTCCAATTGAAAGTAGATACAGGAATTGATCAGCGTATTGTTGTTTCAGGTATTGCGGAGTTCTTCAAACCAGAAGAGATCATTGGAAAACACGTTAGTATTTTGGTTAATCTGGCTCCTCGTAAAATTCGTGGCATCGAATCGCAAGGTATGATTTTGATGGCAGAAGATGCTAGTGGTAAACTGGAATTTGTTGCGCCAGCAAGTGATGTTAAGCCAGGTTCAGAGATTAGGTAGGTACAATATGAGCATGTCTAATAATTTGGTTCGGTCATCGAGATGAATTCTTATTAGTTGAGTATTGATCACTTCGACTTAGCTCAGTGAACAGTCTATTAGAATATTTAGGATGACATCTATCAGAAAGATGTCATCCGTAAGTTAAAATAGAAAAAGGTCAGCAAGCGCTGACCTTTTTTAGTATTGTTGTGTTTGTGTGTTGAAACTATTGTTTCATCACCCAAACTGTTTTAAAATCTTTTTGTTTGCGATAATTGAGCATCGATTTAACAGCCACATCTTTTTCGCTGAAGCCATTCAAGGCTATTCTAAAGCGATTATTTGGACTATGAAGTACAAAAGCTTGCTCTTCCCCAATATTGTGAATTTGTTTTAAAAAACGCTGGGCTTGTTGCTCATTTTTGAAACTACCTGCAATAATATAAAACTGATCTTCATTAAACGAAGTTGTGTTTGTGTTTTCATTTGCCGCTGTATCTTCTACTTTGAAAGTTGCAGCTTCGCTCACATATGTTACCTGATTAGAGTTATTGCTTGAGCTACTGAAATCAATTGTGCTAGCCGTATTCATTGTGTTGGCATCGTACTCGTTATTCACATCAGGCGATATTACAAATAAACCAACCAAGAGAGCAACGGTTGCGGCAATGTGTTTCTGAGTTAATGGTTTTAATAAGCGTCTTACCTGTAAACTTTCGTTTGATGGTTTTAATTGAATGTCAGGTGCAAAATGAAACGAACCTAGTCCAAATGAATCAGTGCAGAAGTTATCTGAGTTACTTGCTGTAAATTGTAGGTTGCCGTTAGCATCAGCTTTCAAGCGACCAATACCTTCAATGTTTACTTCTTTACCAGCGTCAAGCTCATCTTTAAGATTAGCGGTGTAATTTTCAATGTTTATTTTAGAATGACCATATGACAACATATTTTCTTGAGCAAAAGTACTAATCAACAATCCATCGTTATGAATAAGGCTTCTGTTAAAGCCTATTTCCTTTGAAGGTGGTATAAATATGTTTTTCTCATTATCAATTTTTGCACTCGTTGGTGTTGCTACGAAAGCTCCGAATTGTGGTATAATAACACATTCGTGTGTGAAAAGAAGTTGGTATATGTGTTGGTCAATTGCTGTCATATTCGCAAATTTACAAAAAAGTAGATTCAATGTAACAACTTTATATCAACACCTGTTGGTAACCTGTTGATAAGTGAATCAAACCCTTTGTGTAACAACTATTATACAGTGGTTTATTGGCTAAGTTACTAAATCTGGAATAAAAGTCAATTAAAATAAAAAGTATTTATTACTTTTATACATGGAAATGATAATGTAATACACAAGAAAACATACATAATAAAAGACCGAACGATGCAAATTTTAGTGACAGGAGGAACCGGATACATTGGTTCGCATACAGTAGTTGAGCTTCAGAATAAAGGCTATGAAGTAGTAATAGTAGATAACCTTTCTAATTCTCAAATTGAGGTATTAGATAATATTGAGAAAATATCAGGCATTCGTCCTGCATTTGAACAGTTTGATTTGTCGGAGCGTGATCTTACGGATGCTTTCTTTCAAAAGTATTCTGGTATTTCGGCCATTATTCATTTTGCTGCTTTTAAAGCGGTAGGAGAGTCTGTTTCAAAATCATTAGAATACTACCGTAACAACTTAGTTTCGCTTATGAATCTGCTTGAAGGGATGAAAAAGTATAAAATTCCTAATATGGTTTTTTCATCATCTTGCACTGTTTATGGTCAGCCGGATGTATTGCCAGTTACTGAGGAAACACCCCGAAAAGAAGCGGAGTCGCCTTATGGTAATACTAAAGCTATTTGCGAAGATATTATGCGTGATTACTGTAAATCGCATGAAGAAGATATTAATTGCATCGCTTTGCGTTATTTTAATCCAATTGGAGCGCACGAAACTGGATTGATTGGCGAATTGCCTGTAGGTGTTCCAAATAACCTGGTACCATTTATTACACAAACAGCGGCTGGTCTGCGCGATGAGTTAAGTATTTTTGGTGAGGATTATGATACGCCGGATGGCACAGCTATACGCGATTACATTAATGTGGTAGATTTAGCTCAAGCGCACGTAGTTGCCATCGACCGCATGTTGACTAAAAAGTCAAAAGCTAATTACGAATATTTCAATGTTGGTACTGGTGAAGGCTATTCGGTTATGCAATTGGTAAAAGCATTCATCGAGGTGACAGGCGTAGATTTAAAATATAAAGTTGTAGAACGCAGAGCTGGCGATATTGAAAAAATTTGGGCCGATACAAGTTTTGGTAATGCTGAGCTAGGATGGAAAGCTCAAAAATCATTGGAAGAAACGTTGGCTTCAGCCTGGAAATGGGAAAAGAAAGTTAGGGGACTGTAAAGATCTTCATAAAAGAATATTAGGGATGCGATATTCTGCAGCAACACTGCTGCATAGATCGCATCTTTTTTTATTTCTAAAATTAATTGAGTAATATTGATATACATTTAATTCTAATCTAAAAAAAAAATACATTTATGGAGTCAATTGGAGTATTTGGGGGAATAGCATATTTAGCATTTGCCATTTTAATGATCGTATCAGGGTGGAAGATTTTTGAAAAGGCAGGTAAACCAGGTTGGGCATGCCTAATTCCAATTTATAACACCTTAGTTTTATTAGAAATTGTTGGCAAGCCTTGGTATTGGTTATTATTAATGATGATTCCTGGTGTAGGAGCTATCTTTGCTATTTGGTCTATAAATTTATTATCAAAAAGCTTCGGTTATGGTACAGGTTTCACTTTGGGACTGATATTCCTATCACCAATTTTCTATCCTATTTTAGGTTTAGGTGATGCAAAATATAATGGACCTGCTGGTTCATAAATATTTGTAATAGCTCAGAAGAAAGATCCATTTTATAAATAAAAATATTGGATTCGTCCAAAAAAGCTCCTTAAAGGGGCTTTTTTTATTTCTTTGATGTAGTTTTACGTTTCAAAATCAAAGAAATAATATAATACTCTATAGAGATGAAAAAGCTTTTAATTACTGGTGGAGCCGGATTTATTGGTTCTCATGTTGTTCGCTTGTTTGTAAATAACTATCCCGATTACCATATTTACAACTTGGATGTTTTAACCTATGCAGGTAATCTTGAGAATCTGAAAGACATCGAGAATAAGTCGAACTATACTTTTATCAAGGCTGATATTACAGATGAAGCTTTAATGAGCGAATTGTTTGAAAAGCATCAATTTGACAGTGTTATTCATTTGGCTGCAGAGTCGCATGTTGACCGTTCTATAAGCGATCCTTTGGCTTTTATTAAAACTAATATTCTGGGCACGGTTAATCTATTAAACGCAGCTCGAAATAGTTGGAAGAACCAAATGGAAGGTAAATTATTTTATCATATTTCTACCGATGAGGTGTATGGTTCATTAGGTGCCGAAGGTTTATTTACTGAAACAACGGCTTACGATCCACGTAGTCCATATTCATCATCAAAAGCCAGTTCTGACCATTTGGTACGTGCTTATTTCCATACTTATGGAATGCCTGTTGTGATTTCAAACTGTTCAAACAACTATGGCCCAAACCAATTTCCAGAAAAATTGATACCTCTATCAATAAATAATATAAAGAATAATAAACCTATTCCAATTTATGGTAAAGGCGAGAATGTTCGCGATTGGTTATATGTAATTGATCATGCCAGTGCCATCGATAAGATCTTCCATGAAGGAACCAATGGAGAGACTTATAACATTGGTGGTATTAATGAGTGGACCAATATTGATTTGATTCACAAGTTATGCGAAGTGATGGATGAGCAGTTGGGACGCGAAAAAGGTGAGTCGGCAAAGTTGATAACCTTTGTTAAAGATAGAGCTGGTCATGATATGCGTTATGCTATTGATTCTTCAAAATTAATGAATGAACTGGGGTGGAAACCATCTTTACAATTTGAAGAAGGCATTGTTAAAACAGTTGAATGGTATTTGAGTAATAGTGATTGGTCAGACAATATTATGTCGGGCGATTACGAGAAGTATTACGAACAACAATACGAAAAGCGATAAGCTTTTATCTATTAAATATGCTACAGCGCGAGTCCTCTCGCGTTGTAAAATTTAAAGCTCACGATAAAATTTTGTGAAAGTAAAAAATACTATTGACCCAAAACGTTTCGATGTTTTGGTTTTTTTTTATTGGCCTAAAAATAGTAATGCCCGTAAGACGTTTCAAACGGGCATTTACTGAGAGATAAACCTTAAAAGTATTACATTATGAACGGCTCACGAAAGAGCAACTCATAATCTTTATTCAACCGTGACTGACTTAGCCAGATTTCGCGGTTGATCAACATTACAGCCACGCATGACAGCAATGTGATACGATATAAATTGAAGAGGTATTACTGTTAAAAGTGGTGCAACAGCTTCGTGACAATCCGGGACTTCAATAACGTGGTCAGCCATTTTTTTAATGACATCATCGCCTTCAGTAACGATGGCAATCACTTTTCCGTTACGCGCTTTTACCTCTTGAATATTACTTACAATTTTTTCATACGACTTATCCTTGGTTGCAATAACAAAAACTGGCATGTTCTCATCAATGAGAGCAATTGGGCCATGTTTCATTTCAGCAGCTGGATAACCCTCGGCATGAATATACGATATTTCTTTTAGTTTTAAAGCACCTTCTAATGCGACCGGAAACAGATATCCTCTTCCGAGATATAGTGCATTGTTGGCGTCCTTATAAGTTTCAGCAATCGTTTTTATTTCTGCTTCAGATTGTAAAATGGTTTTAATTTTATCTGGTACCTCAGTCATCTGTTTGATGAGGTGCTGATATTCGTTAGGCGATAATTCGCCCTTTGTTTTACCAAGTAACATGGCCATCATCGTCAAAACAGTTACTTGCGATGAAAAGGCTTTGGTTGACGCAACACCAATTTCAGGGCCGGCGTGTGTATAAACGCCAGCATCTGTCTCGCGCGGAATTGAAGCACCAGCTACGTTACATATACCAATGATTAAAGCACCTTGCTCTTTGGCCATTTTTATGGCAGCCAATGTATCGGCTGTTTCACCACTCTGCGATATGGCTATTATTACATCATCCTTATTAATTACAGGGTTACGGTAACGGAATTCACTCGCATATTCCACTTCCACAGGTGTACGTGCAAATTCTTCGAATAAATACTCACCTACCAAGCCTGCGTGCCAAGAGGTTCCGCAAGCGACGATGATAATGCGTTTGGCTTCCGATAAACGTGGTAATACATCAATAATACCACCAAGGAATATTTTTGAATGATCCATGGATATTCTTCCACGAAAAGTATCCTCAATAGATAAAGGTTGCTCGTATATTTCCTTAAGCATGAAGTGATCATAGTTGCCTTTGTCAATTTCTTCAATGCTGAGGCTTATTTTTTGTATTTTCGGCTTTTTAGCATCATTGTGGATGCTCTTTAGTGTTAGCTTATCTTTTTTGATAACCGCCACTTCTTCGTCGTTCATGTAGATTACCTGATCGGTATATTCTACAATTGGAGTAGCATCCGAAGCTAAGAAGTATTCTTTCTCACCAACACCAATTACCAATGGGCTACCTTTTCTGGCTGCAATCAATTGATCATCTTCGTCGGTACAAGTAACCACTAAGCCATAGGCACCAATTACTTTTGTTAAGGCAGAACGCACTGCAATCTCGGCATCTACCTTTTCTTCGATATAAATATTCTCGATAAGATTGGCCAATACTTCAGTATCCGTTTCACTCTGGAAAGTGTAACCACGGTTGATTAATTCCTTTTTTAGGTGAGCGTAATTCTCGATAATACCATTGTGTACTACAATGAATTTACCGTTTTCAGAAACATGTGGATGCGCATTGTTATCGCTTGGAACACCATGGGTTGCCCAGCGTGTATGCCCAATACCAATACTTCCAGATATTGATTTACCCTTGGCATGTTCTTCCAAGTCTTTTACCTTGCCCTTACATTTGTATACATGAACACCATCGTTAACCAAAGCTAAACCAGCTGAGTCGTATCCTCTGTATTCAAGTCGTTGCAGACCTTTTACAATAATTGGGTAGGCTGTTCTTTCTCCTACATATGCTACAATTCCGCACATTCTATTTTGTTTTTTTGTTATCGTTCAATGTGCTGTTGATACGAAAAAAGAGGAAAACCCATAGGAATTCCTCTCTCAGCAATGTGGTATAATGTAAAAGGTAAACTAACCTTTCGTGTTATTTTAATAGACTCTTAGGATCTAAATTGTCTTTTTCAATATCCTTGAAATAACGATAAGTACCTACTTTTAATTCATAAGTAGATGCTTCGTCACAAACAATTAAACCTTTAGGATGCATTTGTAATGCACTAATGGTCCACATGTGATTTATTCCTTCTTCAACAGCATGTTGTAAAGCTCTCGCTTTATTATGTCCATTTACAATAATCAATATTTCTTTGGCGTCTAATACAGTTCCAACACCAACTGTTAAAGCTGTTTTTGGTACCTGATCAGGATCGTGATTAAAGAAACGTGAATTTGCTAAAATGGTATCATAGGTTAACGTTTTAACCCTTGTACGGGAGTTAAGTGATGAACCAGGTTCGTTAAAGGCAAGGTGACCATCAGGGCCAATTCCACCTAAAAACAAGTCGATTCCACCAACTTCCTTAATTTTATCTTCGTAACGTTGACATTCTGCTTCAGCATCTTCTGCCTTACCATCTAATAAGTTGGTGTTTTCAGCTTTAATGTCGATGTGACTGAAAAAATTCTCCCACATGAATGTGTAATAACTTTGAGGATGTTCGCGAGGAATCTCTCTGTATTCATCCATGTTGAAGGTGATTACATTTTTGAAAGATACTTTTCCTTCTTTGTGTAATCGAATCAGTTCTTTGTAAGTGCCCATTGGTGACGAACCCGTTGGTAATCCCAATACTATTGGACGCTCTTCTTTGTGATTGTTAATTTTTTGTGCAACATAGGCAGCTGCCCATTCCGACGCTACCTGATAATCTGGTTCAACAATTAATCGCATTATACTCTATTTTAAGGTTTATCTCTTTTTTTACAAAGGATAAGCCTTTCTTTTAGCTCCTCGGCTAGTCTACTTTTTTCCCGAATGTGCTTATGAATATCTTGTACTGCCGGATGGCTTTCAAACTCGCCGCGAACTTGTTCAAAGTCCATGCTACGTGTTTCTTCTGAGCCATCAATGCCAAAACCTGTTTGAGTATTTAATGTAAACTCTTTGCGGGCATCGGCATAAACCATGTTATCTAAATCAATTACGTTTTTCTTCCAGTCGTCGATGAAGCTTAATAGTTGATCAATTTCAACCTGAGCTAAATCCAAATCAAATTCGTCTTTAAAGACTTTAAGACACCAGTTCCATGCGTAATCAAAATAGCTATCATGCAACAATCTATATCGTTCATTTAGTTGATCTAAATCCGATATAGTATTGTTTTCAAGATCATCCAAAAGGGTCATTACCCGTTCGTTCGGTACTAAAAGACCAGCCATGTCTATCCATTCATCTTGCCCATGGGGCGATGTTGGAGAAAGGCTTTTCTTCAATTCTTCCGAATTAACAAAGGTAATGCCTTCGAGCTTTTTTATAAGCGCATTTCCTAAAAATTTTATGATGCCTACGTTATATAGTTTTATTCCACGTTCCAACGATGTGTTTGAAATCTTCACATTGTTGTACATGTAATAGTCTGATGTCGCGCCAGATGAGGCTTTGAGCTGTTTTAAGACGGCTTTACCACCCAACATTTTTTGAATGGTGAACGGACTTAATAAGTTGAAATTAATGAAGTCAAGCAGCTTTTTATCTGTTCTTTTATCGCGTTTTGGCCATTTTCTGGCGTCACGAATGGTTCCAACACTGCGTAAATTGACCCCAGGAGCTAACAAACTCTCATCTTTATTCTCGATTAAATATGAAAATGGAAGTAAAGATGTGTCTGGGTTACGATAATGACGCCCCATAACCAATGAGAAGGCTCCGATTCGAGCAGGCCAAAGTAAGTAGGAATCACTCGTTGTTTTCGATCCACGCTCAAGTACGCCTTGATGAATAGGCCCTAGCTTGTACATGTGGTTACTTTGGTTCGAACCACTACCGGCATTCATGAATGAGAAATAACCAGCAATTAATAAGGTTGATTTATGATGAGTTACCGTATATGGCCCTGCAAATATGGAACAAGCTTCGCCATGAAACCCCTGACTATTGGCGAAAAAAACAGAATTCTCAGCCGAATATTGTTTGCTTAATTCACACCCCTGTCCAATAAAACATTTTGATACCAACGCACCATCGCTTACCGTACAGCCTGATGCAGCTACAAAATCTTCAGCAATAATACCAGGGCCAAAATAACTTGGTGCTTCAGGGGAACTATTGATTGTACCTTCCTGTAAACGGTAAATGCCTTCAACTACCGCACTTTCACCAATGTTAGTATTTATTATTGTTCGACAATTGATGAGTTTGGCATTTTTCTCAATGGTGCCTTTGTCACTGCAAATATCTTTCTTGTATTGATCAATTAGTTTTTGCAGTTGCCCTATCACCTTAGGGCGGTGACGATACAGAGCCATTATATAGCCCGTATGAGCAGATAATTCGTTGTATATTGATATTTCGCGGCCACCTGCTTCGTTTAATGCAGATACTTGAATGCCGTTGCCAAAACAACTATTGCCTTCGCAAGTGATAGAATCTACATTTTCAATTATAACCCCTGATTTGATGTGGTAATTGGCAATGTGATTCTTAACTTGATTAATGTAGGCATCCGATTCAATGATGCAATTGTGAATGCAAGCATTCGATATTCCAGCAGATTTTTCAACTCCGCCAGCAAATGAGAATATTTTATCAAAAGATCCCAAGCAAACATCGCCAGAAAAAGCTGTATTACGAATGCTTTTTGTTGTGAAGCTATCAGCAACACTTACTCTACTCCAATCAGTAGAAGTACAGCTTTGCTGCTCTAGGGTTTTTATTTCTTTTTGGGTTAAGGAACGGTATCCTTTCATTTCGTTATGAATATGTGCTTCTTTGAGACATCTAAAGTAGAAAAGATACGTACTTAAAAATAGTATTGGAACTAAAAGAAAGTGTTTTGTAAGTATAAAGTAAAAGGCAGCTTCTAAAAATAAGGTTTAGAAAGGAATCTGGTGCTGATTTGCAAAGTATACCAAATAAAAAAGGATGCCGAAGCATCCTTTTAAAATAATATAATCAGTGTAAATTATCTCGGAATATAATGGAAATATTTGATGTTCATTTCCATTGGTTTTTCTTTATTAGCACCACCAAATAAAGTCACTCGTTTGAAGTTAGCCGTGCTATTATCACTTGGACCAATAAAGAATTGCTTCTCATTTAAACTGGCACCATCTTCATTTCGCATCACATAATTAAAGAAATCAGCTCGCATGATGAAATAATAAAGGTATTCCGTCCGGAGATAATTGTTGTCATCATCATAAATGTGTCGAGGTAGTAACTCACCAGTTCCACTGCGATTTCCATTTTGATCTGCATTACTTCCAAATAAAGGTGTTGTAAATTTTTGGCCACCAACAATAATACTATAAGTTGGTGTTACAAATTCACCTTTATCATCCTGCCAAACAATGCTCAGGTTTTGAGGAATTGGGTATCGCTGTATCGCTCTTACTTTATCAGGGTCGCTATCAATAGGATGATCGTAATCATCTGAAACAAGTGACATGGTGTCTATTTCCATGAAAAACTCAATGTTACTAACCGAAATGTAAGGGTCGGTATTTTCAAGTGAATCAACCCAATTTATTATT
Source organism: Carboxylicivirga fragile (assembly GCF_050589805.1). Classification (NCBI taxonomy): domain Bacteria; kingdom Pseudomonadati; phylum Bacteroidota; class Bacteroidia; order Marinilabiliales; family Marinilabiliaceae; genus Carboxylicivirga; species Carboxylicivirga fragile. Next base: position 40,242 of record NZ_JBNGOY010000009.1, read on the forward strand.
TCATCTGGGAATTCCATCTGAGTATAGCTGCCAGCCATTCCTTGTAAATAGAGCGTTTCTGGTTCAGGTTCATCCGTAACAATGTCATTTATATCAGGATGCTTATATTTGTTAAACCTAACGTTTTCGACATTGATGGGAAAAATGTAAGGAAACTGCTTGCTTGTATCACGCACTTCTTCAGCATCGTTTATGTATTTATAATTACGTGTATAATAAAGCGTAAGTCTTGTGCCGTAATTTGAACTAGAATATGTGGGTAAGTTGATTTTTGTTAAAGCACCTTCTTCTGTGCTGTTATCATCTGAATCTATATATAAACCATTAAAAACCCCTTTAAATGCACTTGTGTTTAATAATTCATCTTCACTTAAATTAAAGAAACGATCGGTGATTTCATCATTTAATTTGAAATTCCAGTATTTGGTTGTTGTTGTATGACCAGTAAAACCAGTGTCAAGCCACCCACTATCGATGTCATTGCTAACTTTAAACTGATCCCAAAGGTATTCAGGGCGATTCAATAAACTGTCTGGATATTTCCAAAGATTAGTGCTCCACCACTCTGATTTAAGTGAATCCGGCACATCATCGTTAGGGTGAACCAATTTACTTGCAATTGGAGTTGTGTTGTGCCCTGGTATAGGAGAGTTGTGATAGTACTTGGTACTCGAACTACCAAGTCCTTCTGTTAATTCATAGACACTAATCTTCTGCTTGTCAAGCATATCACCATACCAATCATTAAACTGGTATTGTAGCGATAGTACTAAGCTGTCAACAGTCCATACTTCTGAATAGGGCTTCCATTTTTCATGATCATACCAGTCTGTTGGAGTTTCAATGGTTATGTTATTGTTGTCGAATTTGTTATTAAGTTCAACATCTTCGAGAATTCTGGTTGAATCTGAATCAATTTTATAAAAAAGCACATCAACAGAGGGTTGAACTTTGGCTCCGATTGAAAAATCAGTTACAAAACTGCCTTCAGACTTTCCAAAAACAGGATCGTTAAATGTACCTAAAACTCCACTTGTGGCTTGACTTGTTTGAATGGCATCACGAGTTGTGTTTATGGTTGCTAATACATGTTCGTTGTAGTTCAGTCCTTGCAGAACTTCTCCTTCGGGTAGTACATTGCCTGTTAATCGAACAGGTTCATCTTTACAAGCCGATAAAGAAAGAAGGCCAATTAATAAAAATTGGCCTGTTGTGCGTGAAAATATATTTTTCAATGAAATGATCTTCATAAGTATACGGGGTTGTTAGTCAAGTAAAGAGTCGTAAAAGCCATTATAAGCACTCACATAAGTTTCCTCATCGTGGTAACCTAAAAATGGTTTGCCTGATTCTTCAATGAATTTACTTAATTCAGGATTAATGGTTTCACTACCTTGGATTATACCATCTGACATAGAAATTGCCAGTTTCATTAGGCTTACATAATCGTTCTTTTCAAGAATATCGAGATCGCTAGCTTCAACACCATCAATGATTAATTTCTCCTTGAAATTCTCAGCCCATTCCTGAGAAAACTCATTGTTGTAAATGGTGTACACTACTTTCGTGTTTTCGAAATGTGGATCCTCGTTCATGGCTTTCTTAATGTACAAAGGAGCCAAGGCAGTAATCCAACCATTGCAATGAACAACATCAGGAGCCCATCTTAACTTTTTTGTGGTTTCAAGTGCACCGCGAGCAAAGAAGATGGTTCTTTCATCGTTATCATCAAATTCTTTTCCGTCAGCATCGGTTAAAGTATGCTTTCTCTGAAAATAATCTTCATTATCGATAAAATACACCTGCATACGAGCTGCCTGAATCGATGCTACTTTGATGATTAATGGATGATCTGTATCGTCAATAATAAGGTTCATTCCGGACAAACGGATAACCTCATGAAGTTGATTTCTACGTTCATTAATGCATCCGAAACGCGGCATGAAGGTTCTAATTTCTTTTCCAAGTTCTTGAATGCCTTGGGGTAAAAAACGACCTACTTTCGACATTTCGCTTTCTGGTAGATACGGTGTAATTTCCTGGGAGATGAATAAGACTTTAGCTTTTTCCATTTCTATTATTGGTAGTAGTGTAATTTTGCAAATGCAAAAGTACGAAAAATAAACCACCCAACAAATTAATGGTGTTCAAGCAATCTCTCTTTTTGTGTTTACTACTTTATGTAAGTTTTGGTAATTGGTGGAGGAATTGAGTGTATTTTTTGGAACATATAGTAAAAGTGTGCTTCATATTTTATTACTTTGCCGCGCAAATTTTTTAAAACCAATGAAGGTGTATTCATGTTGTTGTTATGACAATTGATGAAGAATCGAGTTTTTAGTTGATATGAAAATTGTTAAAACTGTTGCGGAGTTAAGTGGTCAGCTTGCTAGCTACCGTAAAGAAAATAGAAAAATTGGTTTTGTGCCTACCATGGGTGCTCTGCATCAGGGGCATCTGTCTTTGGTTAAGGAAGCTGCGTCACAGGCGGATGTAGTGGTGGCAAGTGTTTTTGTGAATCCGAACCAGTTTAATAATGCCGATGATTTAAAGCGTTATCCACGTGACTTGTCGAAAGATGCAGCTATGCTAGAGGCTGTAAAATGTGAGCTTTTGTTTGCGCCTGATGTGAATGAGGTTTACCCTGAGGAAGATAAGCGTGTTTTTGATTTTGGATCGCTCGAAACGGTGATGGAGGGCAAATACAGACCTGGTCATTTTAATGGCGTAGCGCAAGTGGTAAGTCGATTGTTTGATATGGTTAAGCCAGATAAAGCATTTTTTGGTTTAAAGGATTTTCAGCAATTAGCAGTTATCCAAAACTTGGTTCAGCAATTGAACTTAAAGGTTGAAATTGTACCATGTGCTATTATTCGCGAAGATGACGGCTTGGCTATGAGTTCAAGAAATGCTTTATTGACCGAAGAGCAACGAAAAAATGCACCTGAGATTGCACGTACTTTATTTGATTCTTGTAACTTTGTGCCTGAATTAACAATTGAAGCGCTGAAAAAGAAGGTGCATGATGAAATTAATAAATCATCAGAACTGGAAGTTGAATATTTTGAAATTGTTGATGGATATACCTTGCAAGCAGTTGACAATTGGACTGACAGTAATTACATTGTTGGTTGTATTGCAGTGTTTGCAAATAAAATAAGATTGATAGATAACGTGACTTACAAAAATAAGGATCATGAATATTGAGTTAGTCAAATCAAAATTACACAATGTTTCGGTTACCGAAGCAAACCTGAATTATGTTGGTAGCATTACCATAGACGAGGATCTGATGGATGCGGCAAATATCATCGAGAACGAAAAAGTTCAAGTGGTGAACAACAACAATGGTGAGCGAATTGAGACCTATGTAATCAGAGGCGAGAGAGGTTCGGGCGTCATTTGCTTGAATGGAGCAGCGGCACGTAAAGTTGCCGTAGGTGATGTTGTAATTATTATTACCTATTGTAGCATGGAGGTGGAAGAGGCAAAACAATTTAAGCCGACTTTCATTTTTCCTGATACGGCTACTAATTTGCTTGTATAGAGCAAATAGTAGTGCTTTCAAAAATTTTAGATACCTCGGCTACAACCGGGGTATTACTATTTTTATACCTTTGATCTACTAATTTTTGTAAACAATTTGCAAGAACTGTTCAATGAAAGAACTCGAAAAGATTTACCTGAAGATAAAAAGTCGCGATGAGGCCAAAAGTTTGGTTGAAAAATGGAATGCGAACGGTGAAAAGATTGTTTTCACCAATGGTTGTTTTGACATAGTTCATCGCGGTCATATTGATTATTTATCCAAGGCAAAAGATTTAGGAACAAGGTTAGTATTGGGTCTAAATACGGATGCTTCGGTTCAACGATTAAAGGGTCCAGAGCGCCCTGTAGTGGATGAACAATCAAGAGCTATATTATTGGCTTCGATGCAGTTTATCGATTTAGTAGTTTATTTCGATGAGGACACACCTTACGAACTAATTAGGACACTTCAGCCAGATGTGTTGGTAAAAGGTAGTGACTATAAGGCTTCTGATATTGTGGGTTACGATGTGGTGACGGGTAAGGGTGGATCTGTTGAAACCATTGATTTTGTGGAAGGCTTTTCAACAAGCTCAATTGTTGAAAAAATAAAACAATTGATGTAAAATGGCTAAAACTAAATCCGTTTTTGTATGTCAGAATTGTGGTTCCGAGTCACCCAAATGGGTTGGGAAATGCTACTCATGTAATGAGTGGAATACTTTAGTTGAGGAAACAAAGATAACGGGCAAGGCTGCGAAAAACAGTCGACCAGGCTCGGTTTTATCCGAGCGAACAAAACCAATCCCTGTTTCGCAGGTTTCAGTCGAAGACTTACCTCGCTTAGATACCGGTAATAATGAGTTAAATAGAGTGCTAGGAGGCGGATTAGTTCCCGGGGCGATGGTTTTAATAGGTGGAGAGCCTGGAATTGGAAAATCAACCTTGGTGCTGCAAACTGCCTTGAATTTACCAAATGTTAAGGTGCTTTATGTATCGGGAGAGGAAAGCCCTCAGCAAATTAAATTAAGAGCCGATCGTGTGGCGAAAACTGCGGACGACAATTGTCATGTGGTTAGCGAGGTTTCTGTTGAGCACATTTTAAACCACATTGAGAATACTAATCCGGATGTTTTGGTAATCGATAGCGTTCAAACATTAGAGACTGAGCGAATCGAATCAGCACCTGGAAGTGTATCGCAAATTAGAGAATGTACAGCTACAATATTGCGTGTTTGTAAGGAAAAGAACTTACCTGTATTTTTAATTGGTCACATCACCAAAGAAGGAAGTTTGGCTGGGCCAAAAGTGTTGGAGCACATGGTTGATGTGGTTCTTCAATTTGAAGGCGACAGGCATCATATGTATCGCATTCTGCGATCCATTAAAAACCGCTTTGGCTCAACCAATGAGATTGGTATATATGAAATGCTGGGAAGTGGTCTTCGCGAAGTGAGTAATCCCTCAGAATTGTTATTGGCAACCCAACAGAAACAAATGAGTGGAGTTGCTATTTCTGCTGCATTAGAAGGGTTGCGACCGTTTTTAATCGAGGTGCAAGCTTTGGCAAGTACAGCAGCTTATGGTAACCCACAGCGCTCAGTTACCGGCTTTGATTTACGACGCTTAAATATGTTATTGGCCGTGCTCGAAAAACGTGCAGGCTTTAAATTAGCTGCGAAAGATGTTTTCTTAAATATTGCAGGAGGCTTAAAAGTGAATGATCCGGCCATTGACTTGGCCGTAATAACAGCCGTATTATCCTCGAATATGGACATGGCAGTTTCGCCTGATGTTTGTATGTGTGGAGAGGTAGGTTTATCAGGGGAGATTCGCCCGGTAACCAGATTAGAGCAACGTATTAGTGAGGCTGCTAAACTTGGGTTTAAATCGATTATTATACCCGCTTATACCAAAGGCGTGGAATTAGGTAAATTTGATATTCAGATTGTAAAAGCAAATAAGATCGAAGAAGCGTTTAAATTCTTATTCGCCTAATGGTTTTACTTTTTAATATCTACCGTAAAAAAGAAGGTTGATCCTAAGCCAACTTCACTTTCTACCCATATTTCACCACCCAATAGCTTTACTAATTCTCGTGTTATGGCTAAGCCAAGACCTGTTCCGCGGTAGATTTTTTCTGAGCCACCATCAAGTTTTCTGAAACGGCTAAAAATGTTTTTAATTTCATGGGCGGGGATACCAATGCCTGAGTCTTGCACCGAGCAAATTAGTTGACCCGCATCATTAATTTTGTAGTTCACCACGATCTGCCCTTTTTCGGTGAACTTTTGAGCATTGTTAATAAGGTTAACAATGATTTGTTTTAACCTTAATGGATCGGTGTGAATATTTAATGCTTCACCTTCGTTATTAAATACGAATTTAACTTGTGGATTTTGTGAAATGATCTTTTCGCTATAAATAGCACAAATGTCGTTGATTTCGTTAGTGAAATTAAAGTCTTGTTTTTTTATGGTGAAATTACCAGATTCTATTCTTGCCAAGTCCATGATATCATCAATCAAACTTAGCAGTGTTAAGCTATTTGATTGTACCAACTCTCTATAGTAGTCGTTGTCTTCTTCGCTATTCCCAGGTATATTTAAAAGTTGAACGAAGCCTAGTATGGCATTCATAGGTGTTCTTATCTCATGACTCATGTTGGCTAGAAAGGCCGTTTTAAGCGCATCTGCTCTTTCAGCTTTATCTTTTGCTTTAACAAGGTCTGTTGTTCGTTTGTCAACAATTACTTCCAGGTTGTTACGGTGCTCCTCAAGTTCATTGTAGGCTTTTTTTAATGCTTTGGTTTTTTCTTTAACCAGACGTTGTAATTCTTCTTTTTGTCGGCGAGCATTAAAGTTTTTTAGACGATAAAGAATCCAAGCTATTATAATGCTTAGTATTATTAAAAATGCGATAAAGTATTTGTTGCCATACAAAGGTGGCCTGATAGTAATTTTTAGCGTATTTGTTTCTCCATAATTATCAGTGCCAGGGCTGTATGATCGAATATTAAGAATGTACTTGTCGGGCGATAAATTATGGAATGATAAACTGTTCTCATTAGCTAAACTTATCCAGTCGTCATGGAGTTGTTCAATCTTGTATTGGTAATGAACTTGCTTCGAAGTTTTATATTCTAAAGTGGAATAATTAAGCGTGAAAAGTTTATCGCGATACTTTAAATCTAGTTCCTTAGTTTCGTGAATTGGCCCATCGTGTATTGTGCGCCCATCTTCCGATTTTCCTGCATCGATTCTTGTGTTAAAAATAGAAGCATCAGTGAAATAAACTTTAGGTGGTGTTTTTTCTTTCCCGTTTTTTTTAGGATCGAGTAGGCTAAGTCCATTTGTTCCGCCAAAAACCAGTTTACCATTTTTCAGAATGCAACTGGAATTGTATAAAAAAACGTTCGCTTGTAAGCCATCTTCTTTGAAGTAGTTGCTAAATGTCTTGTTTCTAATATTATATCTCGATAGGCCATTTGCTGTAGTAATCCAAAGGTTCTTGTCTGCATCTTCAATAATGCCTACTATTGAATTGTGAGGTAAACCATCTTCAATGAAAAAGTGGCTGAACGTTGAATCTTTTGCATTGTATTTATTTAAGCCCGAATTTGTGCCAATCCATATGGTTCCATCACTGTCAATAAATTGGCAAATTACCTGGTCATTAGATAAGGAATTGGGCTTGTTTGCATCATGTTTGTGGTAAATGAAATTATCCTCACTTCTATCGTAAATATTTACACCACCACCATAGGTGGCCAGCCAAATGTCGGCGTTCTTATCTTCAATAATTGACATTATATTGCTGCTGGTTAGGTGTATGAACTCATTGTGTGTGTTTGGGTAGTTTTTAAATTGTTTGGTTTGAGGATTGTAAACATCAACACCTCCTCTAATAGTTCCAATCCACATTAATCCTTGGGAATCTTCATAAATACTTCGAATAAAGTCGCTAGAGATGGTATTGCTGTCGTTGGGGTTGTGACGAAGACTTTTGAAGCTCTTTTGTTTTGGATCGTAAATATTTATACCTCCAGTGTAGGTTCCTATCCAAATTTCTCCATTCGATATTTCCTTAATCGTTAAGCAAACATTGTCAGAAAGGCCATCGTTTAAAACGTATTTTTCAAATAAAGAAAACCTCGAATCCGTTACATTTAGTCCCATTTCAGTTCCAATCCAAATATTTTCTTTGCTGTCTTGAAAAATGCAATTCACATTTTTATCAGAGATGGATCGAGAACTGTTGTCGGTATGTGTTATATGTACTAGGTTTTTCTGATTAAGATTACTGATGCAAATGCCTTTGTCGTATGTTCCAGTCCAAAGCAGATTATTGTCGTCAATTAAAAGCTTAGAAAGGGCATTGGAATGTAGACTTTCTTTTATGCTTGGATTGTTAAGATAATAGTGAAATTCATTCGTTTTTTTATCATAGTAGTATAAACCACCTCTGTCCGTGGAAATCCAAATGCGATGGTCTTTGTCTTCTTTAATGTCAACAGGAAAGCTGTTGTTTATAAAGTTAAATGTGTTTCCTTGTTTTTGGAAAGATGAAAAACTTTGAGTGTTGGGGTTAAATAAGTTTAAGCCACCCTTTTCGGTTGCTATCCATATAAGTCCATCCGTATCCCTATGGATATCAAGGATGTGATCGTCGCTCAATTTACTGTTTTTGGAGTTGTAATGCTTAAATGTATCGGTTTTTAAATTCAGGACACTAATTCCATCTCCATAGGTGCCAATCCATAGTTCATCATCATTATTTAATGCCAAACTAAAAACATTATCACCAGAGATACCATCCGGTTCTGTTTCCTGATAGTTGTAATGTTTAAAAGTATTGTTTTCCGGATTATAATGGTTTAGACCACTACCGCCCCCAATCCATAAAGTGCCATCCTTATCTTCAACAATATCAAATATGTGATTTGAATTGATGCCTTTATCTTGTAATGAATCTTCAGAGAAATGAATGAAGGTATTTGATCGTTCGTTATAGCGGCTAAGGCCACTGCCCATGGTGCCAATCCATAGATTTTCCTTAGAATCTTCAAACAGACAATTAATTATTTCTTTATCTATTTTACTCTGAGAATTGGCCTTGTTTTTTAGCAGTTTAAATTCATAGCCATCGTATTTGTTTAATCCGTTAGTTGTGCCTATCCACATAAAGCCATTGGAGCTTTTATGTATTGCCGTAATGCAATTATTTGATAAGCCATGGTCGATGGTGATGTTTCTAAATTTTAAATCATTTTCTTGCGAATTCGCAGGTAATGTTATTAGAAAAATACCAAAAACTAAGATAAGTAAGTTTAATGTAGTGTATTTTATTGCCATAGACATGTGCTAACTGCCTATGAATGTACAAAAAATAATCTGAACTAAGTTGTTTGTTGTGAGCGTGATTTGGCCAATTGCTAACTATTGGTTGTGAATGATCTGTTATTAGAAATAAAAAAAGGAGATACTTTGACATCTCCTTTGTATTTTACGATGATTTATTCATACTGATTAAAAGAACTCTTCTACACTTTTAACCGTCTGGTCATCTTCATTTTCTGTATCGGAGTTTTTATCGGCTGATATGTGCTCATCATTACATACTAAATCGATGTTGAAATTTAAAGGCGCTTCAAACTCATCTTCAATAGTTACGTTAATTTCTTCATTGGCATAAACATCTTGCATATAAAGCGCAAATACCGGCAAAGCCATGTTGGCTCCTTGACCAAGCGTAATGTTATCGAAATGAATATCTCGATCTTCACCGCCAACCCATACACCAGTTACTAAATTAGGCGTTACGCCCATGAACCATCCATCGGAATGATTCTGAGTTGTACCTGTTTTACCACCAATCTGATTGAACATCTGATAGGTATAACGAAGACGAACCCCAGTCCCTTGATTAACTACTCCTTGAAGTAAATTAAGCATCAAAAAGGCGGTGGATTCACTAATGGCTTCTCGTTTTTGAGGATGAAAATCGGTGATAACATTGCCAAAGCGATCTTCAATACGAGTTACTAGTAATGGTTCGGTATGTACACCCTTGTTTGCAAATGTGCAATAGGCACTGGTCATTTCAACCAAACCAAAATCGGGTGTTCCCAAACACAAAGCAGGAACAGCATCCATCGGACTTTTTATTCCAAGTTCATGAATGGTTGATGCAATGGCCTCTGGGTTATATTGTTTCATTACCCAGGCTGTTATGTTGTTGTTAGAGTTGGCCAATCCCCATTTAAGTGATACCATTTCGCCTGCTCGCTTGTCGCCGCTGTTTCGTGGAGTCCATGTTTTACCAGTTGGCAGGTAAAAAGTTTGTGAGATGTTTGGAACCAAATCGCAAGGCGTATGCCCCTCTTGCATGGCAAGTGTATATACAAATGGCTTAATGGTGGAACCAACTTGTCTTTTGCCCTGGCCAGCCATATCATACATAAAGTGTTTGAAGTTTGGCCCTCCCACATAGGCTTTAACATGCCCCGATTGTGGATCCATGGAAACCATGCCGGCACGTAAAAACGACTTGTAGTGCTTGATCGAATCCATTGGAGTCATAATAGTATCGCGTTCACCATCCCAGGTAAAAACAGTCATGGCATATTCCGAATCAAACACACGTTTAATACTATCTGAATCTGCTCCATTTCGTTTAAGATCGCGGTAGCGATCAGTATTGAGCATGGCGCGGTTTAAGATGCTCTCGTACTGATCTTTTGAAATTTTATTTGTAAAAGGAGCTCTTGTTCTGCCTTTTTTCTCTCTGAAGAATTTTGGCTGTAGATCCTCGCTTAGGTGTGTCCTTACAGCTTTTTCGGCATAGCTTTGCATGCGCGAATCAACTGTTGTGTATATTTTTAAACCATCCTTGTAGAGGTCATATTTAGTGCCATCGGGGCGAAGGTTTTTGTTAATCCAACCGTACATCGGATTATTGATCCATTCAACACTATCTTCCAGAAATTTTTGATTTTGCCACGATGCATAATTTTCACGCAGCGGTTCTTTTGCTGATAAAGTTAACCTTAAAAATTCTCTGAAATATGGGGCAGGGCCATCTTTGTGATCAGCACGATTGAATTTTAATTCCATTGGAACAACAGATAGCGAGTCATATTCTTCTTGAGAAATGAACTTCGCTTTACGCATTTGGTTTAATACAACATTTCTGCGTTGTTGAGTCAGCTCTGGACGACGCACAGGGTTGTACAATGCAGGGTTTTTTAACATCCCAATTATCACTGCTGCATTTTCAGTTTTAATGGAATCGGTTGTTTCGTCAAAAAATGTTTTCGCAGCTGATTTAATACCATAAGCATCGTAAATAAATTCAGCTTTATTCAGATACATGGTTAAAATTTCATCTTTGGTATAGCTGCGCTCTAATTTTACAGCGATAACCCATTCTTTTAACTTCTGAAAACCACGTTCAACAATACTGGCAGCTCTGCCATGAAATAATAATTTAGCCAATTGTTGAGTAATTGTACTTCCTCCACCAGAACTTTGATCTTGCATGATGATGGTGCGAAAAACAACACGAGCTAATCCACGTGGGTCAATACCCGAATGATCATGAAAACGAACATCCTCTGTTGCAATAAGTGCATTGACAATATTTGGCGAAAGTTGCTCATAAGTCACAAAACTTCGGTTCTCGCGATAAAAATTACCTAATAATTCTTGATCGCTTGAAATTATTTCTGTGGCAAGATTAGTTTTAGGATTTTCCAATTCCTCAAACGAAGGCATGAAGCCAATTAATCCATACGATATAAGCATGAAAAGGAGCGATACAAGCAGGATACCCGCACCTAGTGCGCCCCATAACCAAGTCAGAAATTTTTTATATGTATTTGTCGTTGAATCCATCTTAATAGGTCATATTTTGATGCAAAAATAGTAATTTTTAATAGACGTGAGTGGAATTTCGTTTGCGTAAAGCATTTTCATTTTTTAACATTGCACGGATATTTTCTAATTTTGGAGCTTTATAAAAGCAAATTGCTTTTTGAAAGAAATACACAGATGGGTAAAAAAACGACGGTTAAAGAAGGGAATTTGGTGATAGTTGAGTCACCTGCAAAGGCTAAAACCATTGAGAAATTTTTGGGGGAAGATTTTGTGGTGAAATCAAGTTATGGTCATATAAGGGATTTATCAAAAACTGATTTTGGTGTTGATAAAGAGAATAACTATGAACCCGATTATATTATTTCAAAAGATAAGAAAGAAGTCGTTAAAGAATTAAAAAGTCTTGCGAAGAAATCAAAGATGGTTTGGCTCGCTTCCGATGAAGACCGCGAGGGAGAGGCTATTGCTTGGCATTTATATGAAGTCTTAGGTCTGAAAGAAGAAAATACAAGACGAATTGTTTTTCATGAAATTACCAAGGAGGCAATTCAAAATGCTGTTAAGAATCCACGGAGCATTGACTACAATTTGGTTAACGCGCAGCAGGCTCGTCGTATATTGGACCGATTGGTTGGTTTTGAATTGTCACCTGTGCTTTGGCGTAAAGTAAAACCTTCTTTATCAGCAGGGCGTGTGCAGTCTGTGGCTGTACGTGTGCTTGTTGATAGAGAACGCGAAATATTTGCATTTAAACCAACCTCTTCGTATCGTGTTACGGCATTGTTCGAAGTGAAGGATGAAAAGGGTAAGGTAACTGAATTAAAAGCTGAATTAAGCAAGCGTTTTGATACACTTGAGGAGACGAAAGTATTTTTGGAGCAATGTACTGATGCTGCTTTTAACGTTAATAAGGTTGAGAAAAAACCAGTAAAGAAATCACCGGCAGCTCCTTTTACAACATCAACGTTACAACAGGAGGCTTCGCGCAAATTAGGGTATTCGGTGTCACAAACCATGTCGGTTGCCCAAAAGCTATACGAAGCAGGAAAGATCACATACATGCGTACCGATTCCGTGAACTTATCGGATATGGCACTCAGCATGGCATCCAATATGATTACTGAGAAGATGGGTGAACAATATGTGAAAATTAGAAAATATAAAACAAAGGCCAAAGGTGCTCAGGAGGCACATGAGGCCATTCGTCCTACCTATTTAAATAACGAATCGGTTAGTGGTTCGTCTCAGGAGCAAAAATTATATGAATTAATTTGGAAACGTACCATTGCCTCGCAGATGAGCGATGCACAGTTGGAAAAAACCGTTATACATATTAATGCTGGCACAACAGGTGAAAAATTCATGGCAACCGGAGAGATCATTAAATTTGATGGTTTCCTGAAGGTTTACATCGAATCAACAGATGCCGAAGGTGAGCAGGATGACGATAAGGGAGGTGTTTTGTTGCCACCAATGAGCGAGGGCGATGTACTTGATATGTTACACATCGATGCACGTCAGAGATGGAGTTTGAAACCGCCACGATATACTGAGGCTAGCTTGGTTCGTAAGTTAGAAGAATTAGGTATTGGACGACCGTCAACATATGCCCCAACAATTTCGACCATCCAAAACAGAGGTTACGTTGTGAAAGAGGAGCGCGAAGGTGTTGAACGTGTTTACAAGCATTTGATGCTTGTGAATGGTGGAAGTGTTGAAGTAAGTGATAAAAAGGAAATAAGCGGAGCCGAAAGAAATAAATTGTTCCCAACCGATATTGGTATGGTGGTGAACGACTTTTTGGTGAAGTATTTCGATAATATTGTATCCTTCGATTTTACGGCCAAGGTTGAGAAGGACTTTGATGAGATTGCACTTGGTAATGTAGCATGGAATAAATCCATTGATGAATTTTATAAACCTTTCCACTTAAAAGTAGAAGAAACTCTGGAGAATTCTGAAAAGAGTTCAGGAGAACGTATTTTAGGGGAAGATCCTGCAACAGGCAAACCTGTTTCAGTGCGTATTGGTCGCTTCGGACCCTTGGCTCAAATTGGAGAGTCATCAGAAGATGAAGAAGACAAACCTAAGTTTGCATCGCTTCGTAAAGGTCAACATCTTGAAACGATTACGCTTGAAGAGGCGCTTGATTTATTTAAGTTGCCACGTACGGTCGGTGAGTTCGAAAATAAGGTGGTTGTAATCGGCATTGGTCGTTTTGGCCCTTATATTCGTCACGATGGTAAATTTGTATCCCTTAAAAAGGATGTGGATGATCCTATGGAGATTGATTTGGAAACGTCCATTGAACGAATCAAAACAAAGCGTGAAGAGGATGCTAAAAAATTAATCAAAGAGTTTCCTGAGGACGAAGAATTAAGAATTTTAATTGGCCGATGGGGGCCTTTCATTAAGCACGGAAAGAATAATATTAAGATACCAAAGGATAAAGTTGCAGAAGATTTAACTTTTGAGGAGTGTATGGCATTGGTTGAAGCTAGTCCGGTAAAAAAAGGTAAGGCAGCTGCAAAGAAAACAACCGCCAAAAAGGCGACAGCTAAAAAAACGACGGCAAAGAAAACTGCAGCGAAGAAAACAACTGCTAAAAAGTCGACAGCCAAAAAGAAAACAAGCACAGCAAAAACAAAGAAAAAAGATTAGTAGGTGATTGAAGATTGGATACACTATTTCTCAGAAACTGATCGTTCGATAACACCTTCCTTTGAGGGAGGTGACGAAGAGCGACTCATTCATCAGGTGTCTTATTTTCATGATCAATCTAATATAGATGTCTCGGGTTTTGATGTCGCTATTATTGGAGTGCCCGATGCTCGCCATTCGGTGAGGAAAGGTGCTTCTGAGTTGCCTGATATTGCACGTACTTATTTATACGGCTTACGCCAACTTAGTAAGTCGATGAAGATACTTGATTTAGGGAATCTTCTGGGTAAGACAGTTGATGACAGGTACAGTGCATTGCAGGATGTTGTAGCTGAATTGTGTCGGTTAAATGTTTTTCCTCTTGTTATTGGTGGAGGGCAGGATTACACCATCCCAATGTCGAAAGCCATTAAGCGAATAAATCAAAATTTTCGATTGGCTATTATTGATTCAAAAATTGATTGGGTAGCATCGGTAAATGATTTTTCTTCTGATGGATTTTTGTCTTTTTTATGCAACAATGAAGAGCGTATTCCGCAGGATATATCTGTAATAGGTGTTCAAAAATACCTCTTGGGTCAGAAACAAGAAGATTTTATTAAACAATATTCTTTTGACTTTTTACGTTTAGGAGAAATAAGACGAAAAGGGATTTGTTGTGCTGAACCTTGGTTACGTGATGCAGATTTGGTAAGTTTGGATATGACATCGGTTAAACAAGGCGATCAACCAGCACATGTTTCACCAATGCCAAACGGTTTTCGCAGTGAAGATGTTTGTCAATTGGCTTGGTATTCAGGATTAAGCGACAAGTTGATGGCTTTTGGTCTGTTTGAATTGGATGTGCAAAAAGATAATCAATCGCAAGGCGTTGCATTGAGTGCACAAGTTATATGGCATTTGTTAGAGGGAATTTCTTTGCGATATAACGATTATCCAAAAAAAGAAATTGATGAATATAAACAGTTCATCGTTCACTTGGAGGATTATGAACAGGACATTAAATTTTACCAGAATCAGAATAATGATAGATGGTGGGTTGAGGTTCCTGTAAGTCATGACCAAACCGAAATTGTGGCTTGTGATAAGTCTGATTTTGAAAAGGCATCGCAAAATGATATTCCAGAACGATGGTTTCGATTCATCAGGAAAATGAAGTGATAAATCAAAGGATTGAATATTTTAACGAATATATCAACTCGAAAATGAAACCTTTGATTAAAAATACAAGTATATATCCCCAGCATTTTGTCAGCTGGAATTAATTAAGTTGATGTGCTCGTAAAAAGGGACAATTTTGAAAAAGATGGCGAAAGCCACAATATTTATTGCCAGCTTTTTTTGGGCATAGCTAGGAGAATATTAATTTTTCTGTTACTTTGCATTGCTACAATTGCATCAGGGCAGCAGTATCCGCAGTTTAGTCAGAATATGTTTAATCAACTGACTGTGAATCCGGGATTTGCCGGAAATAGTGGAATGATTAATGTTGCTCTTGGTAACAGACAGCAATGGATGGGAGGATTTGATGGGATGGCGCCTAAGACAACGGTTTTTGGAGCAGATGCAAATTTAAACATATTGGGATGGGAAAGCGGAGTCGGTTTATCTATGATGAACGACGAAATCGGCGGATGGACAAATTTATATTTGTCGCTAGCGTATGCAAAACGCTGGGAGACTGATTTTGGAAAGCTTGGTGTTGGAATGTCTTTAGGTATGATTAATCAATCATTTAATCCTGAAGGGATTTCTTTTTTGCCGGAAAATGGTTATGGAGATTTTTCTGGATCAAGTGACTATCATACAGAGGAATCTCTACCACAAGATCAAGGATCGGCGTTCGATTTAGGCTTTGGAGCCTACCTTGAGCATAAAATGTACTACCTTGGTATATCGGTGGCACATTTAAACCGACCGGAACCTAAATTCAAGGATTCTTATCAATCGTATCTGGAAAGAACATTGTTCATTACAGGAGGATATAAGTTGCAGATGAAAAATAGGCCGATTATTATAGTCCCTTCATTATTTATGAAAACGAATATGTCCAGTTATCAGGTTGATGTTAATGTTAACGGAATATTAAAAGATAAATATTGGGGAGGATTAACGTATCGTTATCAAGATGCCATCGTAGTATTAGGTGGCGTCGAATTAAATAACGGTTTACGCATCGGATACAGTTACGATATAAGCATATCCCAATTGAGCGCAACTCGAAACGGATCACATGAATTAATGTTAGGTTACAGTTTCGATATGAGCTTAGAAAAACGAAAGAAGCAATACAAGAGTGTAAGATATTTATAGAATAAGAATAAGTAATTCAGATATAAGGCTATTATGAAGAAAGTACTTGCCCTAAGTGTCATTTTAATTACCATCCTTACAGGATGTGGACAGAGTGGTGGTGGAGAATTAGTCGGGGTTGCCCGTCGAGGTTCTTTTTACGAACCAGATCCATATGGAATGTTATTTATTCCGCAAGGAAGTTTTAACATGGGTCCCAATGACCAGGACATTGCCTCGGCAATGACATCTCAATCAAAAACAGTTTCGATTCGTTCATTTTGGATGGATGAAACAGAAATTACAAACAGCGAATATCGTCAGTTTGTATATTGGGTGAAAGACTCAATGGCACGCCGCTTATTAGGTGAGCAGTTTGAGGAATTCCTGATTGCTGAAGATTACCTTGGTAACGAAATTGATCCTCCTTTTGTTAATTGGGACGAACCAATTGATTGGGAGAATGAGGAATATGCTGAGATTTTGGACGAGATGTACTTGCCAGAAAACGAGCGTTTCTTCCGCCGTAAAGAAATTGACACTCGAAAGTTAAATTACGAATACGAATGGGTTGACCTTCTTCAGGCAGCTAAGAAAAGTAATCGTTATAACTTCGAAACAAAATCATACGAAGGTGTTGTTTACGATCAAGAAGGAAAAGAACGTGAAATTCGTGATCGCTCTGCCTTTATCATGAAAGATGAAGTAAACGTTTATCCTGATACCTTATGTTGGATCGCTGATTTCACCTATTCGTTTAATGAGCCTTGGACTGAAAAGTATTTTTGGCACCCTGGTTTCGACGAATATCCTGTAGTTGGTGTTAATTGGAAACAAGCTACTGCCTTTAGTATTTGGCGTACGCAATTACTTAACAACTACCTACGTTTAAAAGGTGAGCCTGAAGTAATGCAATATCGATTACCGACTGAAGCTGAGTGGGAATATGCTGCTCGTGGAGGACTGGAGCATTCAATTTATCCTTGGGGTGGTTTATACACACGTAACGATAAAGGATGTTTCTTGGCTAACTTTAAGCCGCTTCGTGGCCGCTATGGCGATGATGGAGGTATGACAACAATGTCTGTTATGTCGTATGCCCCAAATGATTTTGGTTTATTTGATATGGCTGGTAATGTTGGTGAGTGGACTTCAAGTGCCTTTGACGAATCAGCTTATACATTTACACACGATTTTAATCCTACCTATAAATACAATGCGCTTCCTGATGATCCACATGTAATGAAGCGTAAAGTAATCCGTGGTGGTTCATGGAAAGACATAGGTTATTTCTTACAGAATGGATCTCGTACTTATGAGTATCAAGACTCTTCGAAGTCATACGTAGGTTTCAGATGTGTTCGTGATTATATTGGTGACTAAGAATTCTTTCTTGGACGGTAAATTGGAAAAATAGGTCATTATGAGTTTTACGGAATTTGTTGAAAGCCCCGCCTATAAAAAGGTAATGGGTAAAGTATATGGGTTAGGTGCTGCAGTGGTAATCTTGGGAGCATTATGGAAAATTTTGCACTTACCTGGAGCAACAGCAATGCTTATTGCCGGATTAGGAACAGAGGCAATCATCTTTGGATTATCTGCTTTTGAACCACCCCATGAAATGCCGGACTGGAGTTTGGTATATCCAGAATTGGTTGGTCTTGAACCTACTGCTACCAAAAGTCTTGGTGGCGGCGGAGGCGGCGGTAGCGATTTAGCTGCTCTGGTTGAAAGTGGTACGCTTGAACCTGCGGTTGTTGAGAAACTGTCCGAAGGTATTAAGAAATTGTCTGCGACCTCATCTCAATTGGGAGACTTAAGTAATGCCAGTTTAGCAACCGAATCATATTTGCAAAATATGAAACAAGCTGGAAATGCTGTTGGAGAATTGGCCAATGTGCAAATGAAATCAGCGGCAACGCTTGACGATTCTGTAGGTCAATTATCACAAACGTATCAGGCAACTGCTAAGGCAATTGGTGATTCTGGTGATAAATTGGTAAATAATATGCAAAAAAGTGGTGAAGAATTAATGTCTTCATACGCTTCAGCAGGAGATAATATGAAATCGCATTTCGAGCAATTAAATGCGAACAATACAGAATACAATCAGAAACTTGGTGATGTCAACAAGAATCTTTCAGCTATTAATTCGGCTTATGAATTACAGCTACAAGGTTTAAATTCACAGGCTGAGGCTTCTCAATCGTTGACAAAAGGTATGACTGATATTAATACGCAGTTGCAGACAAGTGTTAACGATGCAAAAATATACAAAGAGCAAGTGGCGCAATTGAGCCAGACTGTATCGGAACTAAATACCATTTATGGCAATATGCTAAGTGCTATGAATATGGGGAATAAGTAAGAGGACTAGTAACTGCTAAAAACTTAAAGACAAGACATTATGAGTGGTGGAAACTGTCCAGAAACCCCCAGGCAAAAAATGATAGGTATGATGTACCTCTTCCTTACGGCGATGCTTGCATTGAACGTGTCAGGAGAGTTACTTCAAGCATTTCAATTAGTTGATAAAAGTATTCAGCAATCTATTAAAGCAGTTGATACTAAAAACGATCAATTATATGCAACATTTGATGCTGCAGAAATGACCAACCCTAAAAAAGTAAAGGGAAATAACGATAGAGCTAAAGAAATTAGAGTTAAAGCTGATTCATTATACAATCATATTGAAGCTTTGAAAGTGCGTATGATGCGTATGGTTGACGATAGCCCCGAGGCTACTACAACTAGTTTTCTAGGTGCCGACAATCAAGATATTGCTCCTCAGGTAATGATGGTGGAACGAGGTGGTGCTGAACAGAAAGAGTTAAAGCGCTTAATTAATGAATATAAAATCTTGCTTTTAACGCATGTTGATCCAAATGATACCGTTCTTAGAGCTACACTAGAAAGTAGTTTATCTACTGAAGCTGAAGAACCTTCTCAGAAAGGACAAGTCGCCGTTTCTTGGGAAAGTCAAAAGTTTGAACATTTACCGCTTTCTGCATCCTTTGCTTTAATGAGTAGTATGCAAAGTAATGTGCGTACTGGTCAGGCTGATGTTGTTAGTTATTTATTGAGTAAGGTGGATGAAGGATCCTATAAGTTTAATAAGGTTGAGGAGATAGTGATACCACGTTCGAGCTACGTGATTAAAGGAGGTGAATATTATGCGCAGATTTTATTAGCAGCGACTGACACCTTACAGTTTCCAGAGTATAATGTAATAGGTCATAATATAGATATTCTTAATAATGGACGTGGAGAATTAAGGATTCCTGCAAATTCATTAGGTAAGAAGACTTGGAAGGGACAGATTGTTTTTAAGGATCCTAATGGAGCCAGGCAAACAAGAGATATAAGTCATGAGTATGAAGTGATACAGCCTAATGTGGTTATTTCACCAGTAAAGATGAATGTATTTTACGAGGCTTTGGAGAATCCTGTTGAGATTTCGGTGCCGGGAGTTACAGGTAGTCAGTTGAAAATTAGCATGACGAATGCAACTTTCCGTAAAAAAGGAGATGAATACATTGTAAAACCTAAGGCTGGTATGGCTGGTGCTAAATCAATAGTTACTGTATCTGCTGAAATCAATGGTAGAACTCGCCGTTTGGGTAGCCAGGAGTTTCGTATTAAGAAGGTACCTGACCCTATTGCAATGGTGGCTGGTAAAAGAGAAGGAAAAATTAGAAAGGGTACTTTGTTGGCTCAAGGAGGTGTTTTTGCCGAAATGGGTGATGACTTTGACTTTGATTTAAAATTTAAAGTAACCCAATTTAATGTAGCAACCATAAAAAATGGTTTCTATGTAGATAAGCCTTCTAAAAGTAATAAAATTACAGAAGAACAACTTGATTTAATTAGAGGTGTTGGTCGTGGCTCTCGTGTCGTATTTGAAGATATTAGAGCAGTTGGGCCAGATGGAAGAACAAGAAAGCTGGGTTCTATAACCTTTATGATAGACTAACGTATTACAATGGTAGGTGCATTTATCACTTACTGAAATTAATTATTGACGCTAAAAGTAAATTATAAACACATGAAACGATTAATCTTAATCCTCTTAATTTTTATCGGTCTGGGTGCTGCTGATCTAGCGATCGCTCAACAAGTACAAACTGAGTTATATTCAAAAGACCATGTACCAAATCGTCGTCCAATTCCTTATGCTCATATTCGTGAATCGGATGTGTTATGGGCAAAGAAAATTTGGCGTGTAATCGACCTACGCGAAAAGATTAATTTACCAATGTTTTATCCAACTACACAGATGGATGATCGTATGAGTTTGATTGATTTATTGATGTATGGTATTAAGTACGAAGGATTAACTGCTTATTCGACTAGTACAGATGATGAATTTCAAGTGGCTTTAACCCTTGAGCAGGTGATGCGCGAGATGGGGGCTAAAAAGGATTCGCAATATGTTAAGAATCCTGACACTGGGATGGAAGAGTTAAAAGTTGTTGAGTTGGATGTTCGTTCAACGGAGGTGAAACAAGTTATGTTGAAGGAAATTTGGTTCTTCGATCGTAATTATTCTCGCATGGATGTACGTATTATTGGTATGTGTCCGATTCGTGAGTTTGTTAAAGAAGGAACAGATGGTGAAGATGGACAGGTAATTCAACAGCAAGCATTTTGGATATACTTCCCGGAGGCACGCGGTTTATTAGCTCGTCATGAGGTGTTTAATCCAAGAAATGATGCACAACGTCGTACATTCGATGATATCTTTATCAAGCGTTATTTTGGTAGCTATATCTATCGCGAATCAAACGTTTATAACAACCGTCGTATAGAGAATTATGCTGCTGGTATGGAAGCTATGATGGAGTCAGAGAGAATTAAGAGCTCGATGTTCCAGCTTGAACATGATATGTGGGAATTCTAAAAAGAGGATTAGAAAATCATAATATATAAAAAGGGGTCATTCGACCCCTTTTTCTTGCTTTATATTATTTGTTTGCACACCTTATTCGTCGGATCCGAATTCGCTCTTTAAATCGGTGGTAAACTGTCTTATTTGCTGTTCGTTGGACTTAGGGCAGATCAATAGCGATTTTTCTGATTGAATAACGATGTAGTTATCTAATCCCTGCACGACTGCCATTTTTCCATCAGGTACATGGATGATGCTATTGCTTGAATCATATACCAACACGTTTCCTTTAATAACAGCATTGTTATCTTCGTTTCTTTCGGCATGCTCGTGTAAGGAAGACCAGGTACCAAGATCAGACCAACCGAAATCCACCATCTTTACAAATACATTATTGGCCTTCTCCATCACACCGTAATCGATAGAGATATTCTTACAATCGCTATACGTGCCCTGAAGCGCCTTCTCTTCGTTACTTGTACCTATTTCAGGAATAAAGGATTCGAATAAATCAGATACCTCTTTTAGGTTCTCCTGGAATGCTTTTTTAATGCTTTTTAATGACCATAGAAAGATGCCTGAGTTCCAGAAAAATTCACCGCTTTCGTAAAACACTTTGGCCATGTCCAAGTTTGGTTTCTCGGTAAATGTTTTCACCTTTCTGAATTTATCCAGATTGTCTACCTTATCACCAATTTGAATATAACCATAACCTGTTTCAGGTCGGCTAGGTTTAATGCCTAGGGTTAAAAGAGCTTCTCTCTCAGTAACAAAATCCAGTCCTGTGTTTATGTTACGTCTGAACTCTTCTTCGTTTAAGATTAAATGGTCGGCCGGCGTAACCACAATATTAGCTTCCGGGTTTTGCTTTTCGATCACCGCATTTGCGTAGGCAATGCAAGGCGCTGTATTACGTCGAAGAGGTTCGGCTAGTACCTGGGCTGCTGTTAATTCGGGTAACTGTTCCAATACCATCTCCTTATATTCCAAACTCGTTACAATAACGAAGTTTTCAGCCGGGCAAAGCGGTTTAAAGCGATCATAGGTTTGCTGCAATAGCGACTTACCTGTTCCAAGAATGTCTAAAAATTGTTTTGGGGTTTTTGATGTGCTCAGTGGCCAGAAACGGCTGCCTACACCACCAGCCATTATTACACAATACGTGTTATTAGTCATTTGTATATTCTTTAATTCTAAAGTCTCACAATTAAATTTAAAGATACCTAAATTAGTAATCTTTCTAATAAATAGCGGAATATTACTACTTTTATCTGTAAAATTAAGGACTATTTTTTATTTCGCAAATGAAGGTGTTTTTTCATATAGGTCGATATACATTATTTGTTAAGAAGGTGTTTGGCAGACCAGAGAAACATACTGTGTTTCTCAAGCAAATTGTACGTGAAATTGATAAGCTTGGCATCGACTCGGTTGGCATCGTGCTTATTATTTCTTTTTTTATGGGAGCTGTAGTCACATTGCAGACGGCTTATAATATCGACATGCCTATTATTCCACGATATACCATTGGCTTTGCTACACGCGATTCCATGCTTCTCGAGTTCTCGTCAACAATAGTTGGTTTGATATTAGCTGGAAAGGTTGGATCGAATATTGCTTCCGAAATTGGGACAATGCGGGTGAGTGAACAGATTGATGCCCTCGAAATTATGGGAATTAATTCAGCGAGTTATCTGGTGCTGCCTAAGATGGTCGCTTTTGTATTAATTATTCCTTTTTTAGTAATCATTAGCATGGGTGTTGGTATAACCGGTGGATATATCGCTGGCTCGGTAACTGGTGAAGTGCCTTCGGCTGATTATATTTATGGAATACAATATTCTTTTCAGCCATTTTTTGTGGTCTATTCATTGATAAAAGGGATGGTATTCGCGTTTATTATTTCAACGGCTTCTGCTTATTGGGGTTATCATGCCCGTGGTGGTGCGCTTGAAGTTGGTAGTGCTAGTACAACAGCTGTAGTAACATCGAGTATATTAATCTTGCTTTTTAATCTTATCCTTACACAACTCTTACTGGCATGATCGAAACCGTAGATGTTATAAAATCGTTTAACGATAAGTTGGTGCTAAAAGGTATTTCAACAGTTTTTGAGAAAGGACGAACTAATCTAATTATTGGCCAGAGTGGATCGGGTAAGACCGTACTCTTAAAATCTTTGGTTGGCCTACACGATGTCACCAGTGGTGAAATTTTCTACGACGGAAGGAGTTTTAATAAAATGGGGCGAAAGGATCGAAAGGCTTTACGGCAAGAGATTGGTATGTTGTTTCAGGGCTCAGCTCTTTTCGATTCCATGACGGTTGAAGAGAATGTGCGTTTTCCACTCGATATGCTTACCAATCAATCATTGGAAGAGAAGACGGCCAGAGTAAATGAATGCTTAGATCGTGTGAAGCTGGAGAATGCCAATAGAAAATTGCCTTCAGAAGTGAGTGGAGGTATGCAAAAACGTGTAGCCATTGCTCGCGCCATTGCACTTAATCCGCAGTATTTATTTTGTGATGAACCTAATTCGGGTCTCGATCCTCGTACTTCAATTGTGATTGATGAATTGATTCATGAAATCACCCATGAATTTAACATGACCACCATTGTTAATACGCATGATATGAATTCGGTGATGGGAATTGGTGAGAAGATTATGTTTATTTACGAAGGCGAAAAACACTGGGAAGGAACAAAAGACGAAATTGTTCATGTGCAGAATGAGCAGCTTGAAGATTTTATTTTTGCGTCTAAGTTATTTCAAAAGGTAAGAGAGAATAGTAAGTAATGCCATTCAATTTTGGTAATCGAAATAAGAAAGGCTGCGAATATCGCAGCCTTTTTAGTTTTATTTAAGTTGGTATTGCATGTCAAATTGCAAGGGGTGCTCTAATTTGTATTCCTGATTAATTGGCTTAAACGGCAATGGTTTTGATTTTAATTGATTTGCTATTGGAGATTGGCCAGTTAAATAAAGGAGCGCCTGAGCTAGAAAATCCTCTTTTGGATCGCCTAAGGGATAAAACTCAACTGCGTCTAAGAAGTCAACGCGTTCTACATCTGGTAATAATCCAACAGTATAATCTATTGAGTTGTCTTTGTTCTCAGCTCTCATTACAATAGGTTGTATTGCCCAGTCGTGCTTTTTATCTTGATCATTAACCGTGATCGAGCCATAATATTTACCATGTGTTTGCTCACCAATATGGTGAACAGTCATATGGGGTGAAAGACCATAAATTATCATTTCACTAGCTGATGCCGTTTTGTATGTTGAAAGAACGACTAATCTATCTAAATTAAGGTTGTTAGTATTTTTTTCGATACGATCTATAAATAAATCTGGATCATTAGGATATTCTTTTGTGAAGTATTGCTCGAGATTTTTATTGTATGCTGTTCTTATGAATACTTCACCTTCTGCGCTTGATGGGGCAATCATACTTCCAAGAAGTATAGCTGATGCTACAGATCCACCACCATTGTATCTAAGATCAAGCACTAAATTATCAACACCTTCATTTTTAAAATTAGCAAATACTGTTTCAAGTTGGTCATTGTAATCATGTATAAATGATTTATACATTAAATAACCAATTTTAGAACCATTGTGCTCAATAATTTTACTTAAATGGATTGGATTTGTAGTTAATTCAACTGACGTGAGATTAATTGATGGTGTAATCGCTGTAATGCTAAAGTCGCTGTTTAAGCTACCTAAAGTTAATTTATAACTCTCCTTATTTAAAAGGCTTGAATAGTTGTCTATGCTTAAAATCTGATCATCAATTTTGTAAAACATATCTCCCCGTTGAAGCCCTGCTTGCTCGGCTGGAGAGTTTGGCTCAACATATTCTATGAATCCAATAAGATCATTTTTATCAGAATATAGTCTGAATAGACGAATTGAATGACCCATTGTTTTTCGAACACCAGAGAAGTAATCTAAAAGTGCCGGATAGTCATCTGTTAGAAATGACCATCCATCAATGTTTCTTTCTAAATTAGAATCGTAACTTGCTGCAAGTAATTTATCAAACATTACAAAAGTATCTTCTTCTTTTCTGTAATCGAGATCAGGCATTTTATCGTGCCAATAATAGACAAAATCCATATTGTCCAGAACGAATTTATTGATTGTTTGAATTTCTTCATCTACAAAATCTTCGGGTTCTTTGGGAGCTGGATCGTCATCTTTACACGAAGATATCGTTGTAGTAAGGGCAAATAGAAGAATGGCCCATCTAAAGTAATAAGTCATGAAATTTTGTTTAAGATTAGTGCTGCAAAATACTTAATTTTTATATTGCGGAGAAATTTTAATATGCTTTTAAAATAAACGTGAAATAAATTGGAAACGTACATAACCAGTAATGTTTATAGTTACATGATCGTTTTTCTTTCAGATAAAGAACTACCAGGGACGAAGGAAGATCAGTTGAGATGCAAGAACATGGAGAGGCTGCAAGTTCTGTATCCCTATTTGTGTCATATACTAAGTAGAACCAGTAATATTATGCGTATTTCGAGATTTAAGGCTTTCTGGAAAAACGATACCTACTCGTTTACTAACGCGCAAGATGGAGTGACTTGGACGGATGTTAAGGTTTACATAGCGCCATTGTTATTGGCACTTATGCGTGACGAATTATTTAAGGATGTGGTTGCAGGTTTAGATCAAAACCTATATAAACAAAGTGAATCGAATGAGTTTGAGATGGATTGGAAGGTTTTTTTTGAATGCCTTCCAGAAGGGCATAAAAGTAGTTTTCAAAATAAACTGAATGTGCATCAACGATTAAGCTCCATACAAATTAACGAACTAATAGATAAAAGTTACGACGAGATAAAAATAACACTATTGAACCCTCAGACCTACCAGCATTTATTTGCATGGTTCGGTGAGGCACTTTTGGAAATTGGTTACAAGGCTTTTGATTTTTTTATGGAGAAGCGTGACGGTGAGCAAGCATGGAAAAAAGCTCTTCAATGGCAAATTAAGTCGTACAAATTAAGCACAAAGCTAGAACAGGAATTATTAGATAAACATCTTTATCCCTTATTGAAATTTTAGAGACATGCATAAAGAAATTACTTACGAACAAATAAAGGCCTCTGCCGAGTATATTAAGGCAAAAGGAGTGGAACAAGCACAGGTAGGCATTATACTTGGCACCGGCTTGGGTAAATTAGTCGATGAGATTGATATCATCGCAATTGTGGATTATTCCGACATTCCAAATTTTCCGGTGTCGACGGTGGAGTCGCACAAGGGGCGTTTGATTTATGGAGTGCTGGGTGGTAAAAAAGTATTGGCGATGCAGGGCCGTTTTCATTACTACGAAGGGTATAGCATGCAACAAATAACCTTGCCTATTCGAGTGATGAAGCTCCTGGGTGTACAGCAGCTTTTGATTTCAAATGCGGCCGGAGCTGTTAACCTCGATTATAAAAAGGGTAGTGTCATGCTGATCGACGATCATATTAATCTTCAGCCAGAAAATCCATTAACCGGATCTAATATGAATGATTTGGGGCCACGTTTCCCGGATATGAGTCAGCCCTATGATAAAACGCTGAATCAGCTTTTAATTTCTACGGCTAATAAAAATAACATCACACTTCATCAAGGAGTATATGTGGCAGTGCCTGGGCCAAACTTGGAAACTCGTGCCGAATACCGTTGGTTGCGAAATATGGGAGCCGATGCCGTGGGCATGTCAACCGTGCCAGAGGTGATTGTGGCCAATCACATGGGCTTGCCTTGTGCGGCAATTTCAGTATTAACCGACGAATGTGATCCGGATAATCTACATCCGGTCAGTTTAAAGGAGATTTTAGACGTAGCTGCCATTGCCGAAGTTGATTTAATCCAATTGTTTAAGCAAGTCTGTGAGCACTTGTAACATTTGCCTTTAATTGATATAATATAGAAAATGGTGCCTGTATTTTTGTAAGTACAGGCACCATTTTTATATGTAATATTTATACTCTTCTAGGATAATGCTATTCTAATAGGTAAAAGCATTAATCTTATAATAGATATGGATTATCTAATGTAAGATTATACTAATCTTATCCTAAAAAGACTAGTCTTATTGAAGAAAATGTTATCTAAAAAGCCTTATTGAATATCTAAAAGAAATAATCATTTACTATTTATAAAATGCAGTAATCTTAATTAAAGAAGTAAGAATCTATTAATAATTTGGAGTAGTGTTTTTAATAAAAAGAAAGCTACATATTAAAATAAGATATGTAATTTATGAAATTAGAATATTAATTTTGAGATTAATAATATGTTTATAACTATCAGATGCAATTTGTTCTAATTAAGGAAGTAATAATATTAATTAGATTTCATCTATTAATAAAAAGTTGATGTATTTGTGCAAAAGAGATTGTAATTATTTATAAGATGCTTACATGTCTATAATCGATTAACAAGGATTGTTTATTGCTGGAGCTTTATTATTCCTTATTTCTTGTTTTCGTATAAAACTAGAGCTTTGTTGATACATCTGGTATTTAATCCAGGTATAAAAAAAATGAACCAAAGCACATGGCTTCAGTTCATTCTCTTATATAGCTTAATTTTCTTTTACTAGTTCTGCAAGGCCATTATTCGGCTGATGTATTTCCCTAATATGTCGAACTCGATGTTGATGGTTGAACCAACTTTTATCTGGTGGAAGTTGGTGAAGTCGTATGTGTAAGGAATAATAGCTACTGAGAACTGATCGTCCTTGCTATCCACAACAGTTAGGCTTACACCATTTACTGTGGCCGATCCTTTTTCAACCGTCATGTAGCCCTGCGATGCTTTTTCCTTGTCGATTACATATTGAAAAGTAAAATACCAACTGCCGTCAGCTTCTTTTACATCAATACACTTGGCCGTTTGGTCAACATGCCCTTGTACAATGTGCCCGTCCAGGCGGCCGTTTAAGATCATGCTGCGCTCAAGGTTTACCTTATCGCCAATCTGCAATAATCCAAGGTTCGATTTCTCAAGGGTTTCCTTAATGGCAGTAACTGTGTATGTACGACCTTCTTTTTTCACCACCGTTAAGCAAACGCCATTGTGAGCAATGCTCTGGTCAATTTTTAACTCATCGGTAAATGTGCATTCCAAAGTAAGGTGGAGATTTCCTTTTTCTTGTTCAAGACCAACAACTGTGGCCGCTTCTTCAACTATGCCTGAAAACATTTTATAGTCCTTTATGTTAGTATCATCAAAATCTTGTGCGGCTAAATTAACCGAAAAAAAGCATTTAATAAATGACAAAGTTAAAAAAGTATTGTTTGCACGTATTTCTTTAAGTACATCGACGGGTTCGTTATTTATGAGAGGTGACTTTATTTGCCCTTACAGGGCGCAAGTCTGGTTTGTATTGGTTTAATCTTCATGCGTTGCATGAAGTTGAATTAAGTAGCCCTTTCAGGGCAGGTGCATGAAATGATATATTTATCCATAGCCAGTTGTTTTCGGGGCGCAGGCTCAGATTATTTTTAGTCTCAGGTATCGCCTAAAGTTTTGAGGAACTTGGTTTACTTGCCTTTTCAGGGTAATTGCGTGAAATGATATGTTTGTCTATTGCTAATAGTTTTCGGGCTTAAAGCCCAATTTATTTAAGCCTCAGGCATTGCCTGAGCTTAGGATTTGGTGGGTTCATTCGCCCTGAAAGGGCAAGTTAATATTACTGTAGAATTTTGATTTCAAATCCACTTTCAGGGAAATTGCTTTTAACCAAAAAAAGTTGAATCCCTTTTGGATTCATTATCCAAATCATTAATTAACCCCGGATTTCATCCGAGCTTAATCAAATTAAACCACATTCGTGGTTTTTCTGGAAGGAATCCTGAAAGGATTTAAAATGAATCGAAGATCAGCGAAGCTAATAGCCTTGTACGGAGTGCAAGGGGAATAATAAAGAATTATTAAAACAACCACAACGTGGTTGAATTTTAATTCGTATTTTTCGAATAACTAAAAAGGTATAACTATGGCAACCGTTAAAACGACCTATTTGGGTGACTTGCGCACCGAAAATATTCACCTTCAATCAGGCTCCAAAATAATTACTGATGCACCTTGCGATAACCGTGGAAAAGGAGAGGCTTTTTCTCCAACCGATTTACTGGCTACTGCATTGGGTAATTGCATCATGACGATTATGGGCATCAAAGCCATGGATAATGGGATTGATATAGTGGGCACAGAATTGGATATTACTAAAATAATGGCCGATGCGCCTCGTCGTGTATCCGAAGTTATTATTGAATTTAACTTTCCTAAAAAAACTTATTCTCAGGCTGAGAAGGATTTGATTGAAAGTGTGGCAGGAACAAGTCCGGTGCCATTGAGTGTTCATCCTGACTTGAAACAAAGCATTAAATTTAATTGGTAAGTCGTATTAAATGATATTAGTTACGGGGGGTACAGGATTGGTTGGTTCGCATTTACTCTTTCAGTTAGTGAAAGATGGGCAGCAGGTGCGTGCCTTGCGCAGAGCCAATAGTTGCATTGATGAATTAAAGAAAGTTTTTGAGTTTTACCAGGAAGATAGTTCGGACCTGTTCCAGAAAATTGAGTGGTTCGAAGGTGACTTGTTGAATTATTTCAGTTTAAAGGATGCCTTGCTTGGCGTATCGAAAGTATACCACTGTGCGGCTATGGTTTCATTTAAGCCAAGTGATGCCATGGAGATGTTTTCGACCAATGTGGAAGGGACAGCAAATCTCGTTAACGCCTGCATAGAGTTAAATGTACCTCGTTTTTGTTTTGTGAGTTCGATAGCTACCTTGGGTAAGCCACTTGAAGGAGAGGTGATTGATGAATCTACTTTTTGGCAAAATGATGATAATCATTCGGTGTATTCGCAAAGTAAATTCAGAGCCGAAATGGAGGTTTGGCGAGGCACTAAGGAGGGGCTTAATGCTGTGGTAGTAAACCCATCAGTAATACTTGGTCCTGTTGGTTTGGAACGAAGTACAGGACAACTTTTTAAGTCGGTGATGAATGGTGTGCGATTTTATACAGCCGGAGCAACAGGGTTTGTTGGTGTGCGTGATGTGGTAAAGGTAATGATCGCATTGGCGAATAGTGATGTTGTAAACGAACGTTACGTGATTAACGCCGAAAATATAGCTTATAAGAAATTTATGGCTATGGCAGCTGGGGCCTTAAATGTGAAAGCACCAAAAGTAAAAGCTGTAAGGTGGATGGTTAGTTTGGCCTGGCGAATTGAACGTCTTCGTTATTATATTACTCGTAAAGAGCCGCGTTTGACAAAGGAAACGGCGCGCACATCTCAGCATAAGTCTTTTTATTCTGACGCAAAATTACAGGCATACATGCCTTTTAAATACATATCTATTCAGGATTCGATTGAGAATACTGCTAAGTATTTGAAGGAATAAAACTCAGAACAGATGAGGTTGTTAAGTTAGGGTAATTTTGTACAATGAAGAATCAAAGCGTGAGCTGGAGGAGGAGTACCCTAAAGGGGAAGAGATGCCAAAGGAAGATCAAAGTAAAATTATAGAAAGTTGTGGCCTTGGGAAAGGTTTCGGAATTAAATATTCCACTTTTTATTATTTCTTGTATTTAAATGATGCGAAAGGATTGGAGGATTACTTGAAGAAAAGAGGGATGCCATTTGCGGAGAAATTTAAAGATAGACTTGTCGGGTATTACAATCATATTATTGCCTCAAACGATTTACCTCATCCATAAATTCAGACACTCGCTTTGCATCAACTTCCTTCTCCCATTTTCCATCCATTTTAAAATGAGAACCCACAATGAAAGCATTTGCCTTATGCCAGTAGTTTGAAATATTTTCCTTTGTAATACCAGAGCCAAGTATAATCGGGAAATTTTTATTCATGCCCAACTCTACCAATTCATTCTCATCAACCTCACATCCAGTTGAAGCCCCTGTAATAATAACCCCGTCACTTAAGAAAAAGCTGGCTGCCTCTGCTGATTCCAATAAACTAACATCCGAAGTAATGGCATGTGATGAATGTTTCTTTTTTATATCAGCAAGTACTTTTACATTCGTGGCATCTATCATTTTCCGATAGCGCATCAACTCGCCGGCACAAGCATTCATTAGGCCTTCGTCGGCAATGTGCGAAAAAACAAATCCTTCTGCTCTTATAAAATCTAAATTACAAGCTTTGGCAACAGCTAAAGCCTCCTTATTAGCACCTGCCAAAATTTGAATACCAATGGGCAAATTGTACATGGCTCGTAATTGATTGGCAACAACTGTCATTGAGGCAACAATTTCAGGACCTACATTCCCATTTAAATATGGAACATCATGCATGTTCTCAATCATTATTGCATCAACACCAGCCTCCACATAAACATCAGCATCAGCCAGTGCATTAGCTACAATATCTGAAATAGATAAACGATTATTTGGTGTGCCTGGAAGCGCACCAACATGCACCATAGCAATAATCCATTTATTTTTATCAAATAAATCCATTTGAGTAATCTTTAAATATCAGGATTACGCTTTACCGTCTCCAGGTACAAAGCGATTAATTGTAGTCAATAAATCTTCGTAACCGATTGGTTTTGCAATGTAGTCATCACATCCAGCCTCACGCGATTTTTCTTTTTCCTCCGATAGGGCATAAGCGGTTTGAGCAATAACAGGTACTCCCTTGCTTATATTTTTTATTTCACGAGTAGCCGTATAGCCATCCATCAATGGCATTTTTATGTCCATCAAAACCAAATCAATGTTACTTACTTTCTTAAACACATCAACAGCCTCTTGACCATCGCGGGCCCAAATAAGACTAGCATTTGACAAAGCCAAAGCCACTTCAATGTATCGGAAATTATCCTCCTCATCTTCGGCAACCAAGAAAGTCTTTCCTTCCCAATTGAAATCTTTTACAGGAGCTTGTTTCTCTTCCTCAGCCAAAGCTTGTTTTGCTAATCGATGATATGGCAAGGTAAAATAGAACACCGTTCCAACCAGTGGTTCTGATTCAACCCAAATTTCACCACCCATCAAGTTAACCAGGTGCTTAGCAATAGACAAACCAATACCAGTTCCGCCGTACAGACGCTGTTTGTCATTATTGAACTTTGAGAAACGCTCAAAAATCTCGTTCTCTTTTCCATGTGGCAAACCTATACCAGTATCTTTCACATAAAACTGAAGAAATTGATCATCTTCCTGTGTATAACCAAACTCAACAAATCCCCGTTCGGTAAACTTAACTGCGTTCCCAATGAGGTTAACTAAAATCTGACGCAAACGATGCTCATCGGTAAGAATCAAAGCACTTTCATCACTTACCCCTTCTTTGAGATATAACTTTAGGTTAAAAAGCCCTCGGCGTTTAATATCCTCAGCAAACGAATCATACACATCAGTCATGACATCGTGTAATGGACATGGCGCATTTTTGATTTGCAGCTGACCACTGTCCAGTTTCGAAATATCAATTATATCTTCAACTAAAGTCAAAAGGTTTTTACCGTTAATCTTTATCAAATTAACAAACTCCTCTTTTTCATTCGACTCTATTTCAGGATGTGATAACAAATTTGAAAAACCAAGAATCGCATTCATCGGCGTACGAATCTCATGCGACATATTTGATAAAAAGGAAGTTTTCAATCGGTCGCTTTCTTCCGCCTTTCGCTTGGCCAAACTTAAATTCTCATGCTCCCTGCGCAAAAGTTTTCTAAAGCGTTGTTCTTTTTGCAAACTAAACAGCATGCCTTTCAATAAACTATTTAAAGGCATTAGCGTTAATAAATTGATGATTAAAAATACTGTTGCCAACTGCGCATACGTTGAAAAATCAACAACCGGTTTGAATATAATCTCAATACTAGGCATGTAAAGTACAGCCCCTACTCCAATTAATGTAAAAACAACTGCAAACATTGACCTCAACGCACTGCGCTGCCCCGCCAATATTCCAGACATGATAGTATAGGATAGTAAAAATGCGTATCCAAGCGGTGAATTATTGGTATCCAATAAAAGATATAAGCCAATTAGGTAGATGAGAAACAACACCCATCCAACTCTAAACTTAAATGGCAAACTACGAACTGAGGTTGCGAAAATAGCAGATAAGAATACAAATGTTGAAAAGATTCCGTAAGCGTATTCTTTTTCTTGTAGAAACGTTAGGCCTAAATAAAGATAGACGACCAAACCGATAAACATCACACCTATTGAGAAATAATGAAAAATACGTTCGCGCCAATAGTGCAAACCGTCCCCAGAAGGTAACGAGGAAGGACCTAGTCGCCTACGAAAAAACACATCTATTTTTCTCAACAACCTTGATTCAGAAACTAATCTCATATTATCGAATAAGGTCTTATGTGTGTGATACCATAACAGGTGGTTAAACTTACCTCGCTAAAGTTAATTAATTATTGCTGTTTTACTATTTTTTGATTTAAAAAAAGACATATTATTTCCCCTACAAATCACCGCCGATATAAATATGCAAAACAGGCTATTTGCCCACAAAATTAGCAAAAGAATTTTCAAGGCAAAAAAGAACGACCTTCAGTACAATTCAAACACATTGCAATGGCTTTTTTATCATTGATTATCAAATCCTTAAAATCAAAACTAATTTCAGATTTATTTAGGGTTTGAAAGTCTGTGTCGAAAACATTACCAAATGCATGAGTTGCATCCTTATCAAAACAACATGGACTAAGCGCTCCATTCCAAGTAATCACTGCAGAATGCCATTGTCGCCAGCAATGATTACGCAAGCTACCTTTTACAACTTTCGACTGCCCTTCCACATAGCGATTCAAGCTATTATTCACAGGTGGTTTAACACCTCCTTGGGCAAAGGAATTGAATTGCGCTGATTTCAGTTCTAGCTTATCAACATCTAAGCTCTTTGCCAATTGTCGAATACCATCCAACTCATGTTCGTTATGTTCAAACACTAAAAACTGCATTACAACTATCGGAAACCGTCGCTTCTTTCGCCTCTTGGCTTCAACAACATTTTTTATGCTATCAATAACTTTACTTAAATCACCACCCACACGATATTTCTGATAACTATCTTGTGTTAAGCCATCAACAGAAAAAATTAATCGCGTCATATCAGCCTCAACCAACTTCTCGGCTACACCAGAGCTTAAAAAATGGCCATTCGTAGAACAGGAAGTGTAATATCCTTGCTTTCGAGCCAACAATACCATCTCGGCAAACTGTGGATGCATCATTGGTTCGCCCTGCACATATAAATTCAAGTACATTAATTGTGGCCCAAGCTGGCCAAGTAATACCTCGTATTGTTTTAATTCCATCTGCCCTCGTGGGCGATTCAAAACCCCAGCTCCAGTTGGGCACTCCGGACATTTAAGGTTACAAATACTGGTAGGCTCAATAGATACTGCCATAGGTTTGTACCCAAGATAGATCTTCCCTGTAATCCGCGATAAAACGTAGAAACAAACAACCCTTATAGCATTAACAATTCGCCGAATAGTTAATACTTTAAGAATGGCATTGGCTTCAAGAACAAACGACCTCCATTGCATCTGCGATTATATATCCAATAGATTTAAAACTTCATCCATTTTAGGTGTCAAAATAATTTCTGTTCTTCTGTTCGATCTCAATTCGTTAGCACTGTTCCCTTTTTTCAAGGGCAGAAATTCACCTTTACCAGCAGCCGAAATTCGAATTGGATCAATTGAGCTGTTATCAAGCAAGATACGAACTACAGAAGTAGCGCGTTTTACACTAAGGTCCCAGTTATCTTTCAGTACTGCACTTTTATATGGAATATTATCGGTATGTCCTTCCACAATCACATTAATACTTTTATTTTCCTCAAGTACGGTTGCAATTTCTTTTAATGCAGAAACTCCTTGCGCATTCACCTCGTAACTACCTGATGAAAACAATAATTTTTCCTCCAGCGAAACATACACCTTACCATTTTTCATATGCACCTTTAATTCATCACTTGAGAAGCCCATCAATGCATCGCTCACACTTTTTCGCAGAGCCAGCATAGCTTCATCTTTCTGACTAAGCGCTGTTTCCAATTCCTGCAAACGCTTATTTTGGCTCAGCATTTTCGCTTTTGATGCTTCCAATTCTTCAATAGCCGCTCGAAGCTCCCTTTTCTGATTATTTAATTCCTCCTCTGATTTTAACAAGGCATCTTCTCGTTTCAACAGGTCATCCTGCAATTTTTGCAAATACACGAGTAATTCTTTGTTCTTTCCATTACCCGCTCCTGTTGACTTAACGCCTTTAAGTAGTTCGGTATAACTAGCATTTAAATCCTCGTATTGAAATTGCTGACGACGCAAGCGTTTTGATAAACTTAGGGTATCAGAAACCAGAGCATCAACTTTCTTTTTAGCTCTTTCAAGATCCGACTCATATTCATTAGATTTTACTTTTAAGGCATCATTTTCAGCACGCAGCATTTCAATTTCATCCTCCACCAATCCATTTCGCTCACTTAATTCCTCAAATTGCTTCAGTGGAACACAAGCTCCAATAAGCATTGCAAAAACCAACAATCCAATAATCTGTTTCATGTGTCTAAAATTTATTTCTTAATGGTCACATGGAACTTCTCTCATGGCTCGTTTCATGTGTCTAAAATTTAATCATTCAAAGATGAAAAAAAAGCCAAATACTACACTTTTCAAACGAGAAAATAATTCAAATCGTATTTAAATAACAAACGATTGATCACTCTTTCCTGCATTACAAGTAATTAATTACAAACACCCCTAAGCTTAAAGCATAATTTTATTCGATGGTATTTGCAATCTTATTATATTTGTGCCTCAATCAATAATTATTGCACACAGCAATTAAGCACAGAATTAAAAATGAGCGAAGGCACTAGCCGATTTCTAGATAAAATCAATTCTCCTGATGATCTAAAGAAAGTTGCAGCAGAAGATTTGCCGCAGGTTTGTGATGAATTAAGAGATTTCATTATTGACGCCCTATCCTGCAATCCGGGACATTTTGGAGCCAGCTTAGGCGTAGTCGAATTATCGGTGGCACTTCACTATGTTTTTAATGCGCCCTATGACAAAATCATCTGGGACGTTGGACACCAAGCCTACGGACATAAAATATTAACTGGACGGCGCGATAATTTTCACACCAATCGTAAATACAAGGGCATAAGTGGCTTTCCTAATATTTTTGAAAGCGAATACGATGCTTTTGGCGTAGGCCATTCATCTACTTCCATATCTGCAGCTTTGGGAATGGCAGCAGCTGCCTCAATGGACGGTGAAGACGACAAGCAAGTTGTAGCTGTAATTGGAGATGGTGCCATGACAGCCGGAATGGCTTTTGAGGGTTTAAATAACATGTCGACTCTCAAATCTAATATGACAGTTATCTTGAATGATAACAATATGGCCATTGACCCTGCTGTTGGTGGTTTTAGTGAATATCTGGTTGACATTGCAACGTCGCACACCTACAATCGTTTCCGCCACGAAGCTTTTAAGGCTTTGGAAAAAATGAAACTGGCTGGGCCACGCTCAAAGGAAATGATTACCAAACTTAACAACTCATTAAAAAACCTGCTCACTAAGCAGACTAATATATTTGAAGGACTTAATATTCGTTATTTCGGCCCTGTTGACGGACACGACATACATCATTTGCGTCGTGTTCTGGACGATATTAAAAAAATACCAGGTCCAAAAGTATTACACGTAATTACCAAAAAAGGTAAAGGATTTAAGTTAGCCGAAGAAAACCAAACGGCGTGGCATGCTGTTGGTGACAAATTCAATAAAGAAACTGGTCAAAAACTTTCAACTAGTTCATCTACACCAAAGCCTCCTAAATTTCAGGATGTATTTGGACATACCATTGTTGAACTAGCTGAGAAAAATGAAAAAATAGTTGGGATTACGCCAGCCATGCCATCAGGATGCAGTTTAAACATTATGATGGAGAAAATACCAGACAGAGCATTTGATGTGGGAATAGCTGAGCAACACGCTGTTACTTTTTCCGCTGGCATGGCCATTGCTGGCTATACGCCTTTTTGTAACATCTACTCCTCATTTATGCAACGTTCATTCGATCAAGTCATTCACGATGTAGCTTTGCAGAATCTGAATGTTGTGTTTTGTTTGGATAGAGGCGGTTTAGTGGGCGCTGATGGGGCAACTCATCATGGGGCATATGACCTTTCATTTTTCCGAGGCATTCCCAATCTGATTATTTCATCGCCTATGGATGAAATGGAGTTGCGTAACTTAATGTACACAGCGCAATTACCTAACAAAGGCCCATTTTCAATACGCTATCCGCGCGGCAATGGATCAATCATCGACTGGCAACAGCCAATGGAAGAAATTGAAGTGGGAACTGGCAGATGTTTGAAGGAAGGGAATGATCTTGCCATAATTACGATTGGACCAATAGGTGTTAAAGCACAACAAGTAATTAGAAAGCTCGAAAAACAGGAATACTCGATAGCACATTACGACTTGCGTTTTGTAAAACCTCTGGACGAAAAGATGCTTCATGAAATTTTCGCACAACACAAAAAGGTGATAACCATCGAAGACGGCACCATTGTAGGAGGCATGGGAAGTGCTGTAATAGAGTTTATGGTTGATAATGGCTACCAGGCAAAAGTGAAGCGCCTAGGCATTCCTGACAAATACATCGAACATGGTACGCAAACCGAATTATTTGGACTGTGTGGCTACGACAAAGAAGGTATTGAGAATAGCATTGTTGAGATGCTTGGGTAGAGAACTCCACTAATTACAAACATGCCAAAATTTTCAACCCTGATTGACAACCATGAACTGAAGCTTTAAGCATAGCTCCATCAGGTGCATACTTGTAAGTTCACCTTACCATTCTCAACATCTTTAAATTTAAGATTGGCTAAGCACTATTTATTAGTGGGAATTTGTGATTATTCGTGGGGGATTTTTGTATATCCAATTACTTTCCCCATCAATCTGCACGAATAAACACGAATTGCTTAATAGTTGTTTTTTAATAAAAACATTAACAGCAAACCTAACATTCCCTCTTCAAGCTAACCCAAGCTTAACAAACTAAGTGCTTTTTAACACCATGGAAAGCTTTTTAACACAACTTTTCCCAGGCTAATTTCAGCCACAAAAAAGTCAACCCCTATATTTATCCGAAAGAAACACTCAAAATCGGATTTTCAAAATCACACCCCTAAAAAACCAAGGTCGAAAACACAAAAAACTAACTTTTAACTAATCCAACCCCCATTTTTTAGCTACTAAAATTTATTTTAACAATATTTTAACAAAATGCCCCCTATTTTTTAATGCGTAATTAAAATAAAGTGTCTATGTTTGCATCGTACCCCACACAAAAGAGGGGGTCGCAAATTAATTATACATTTTAAATAAAATTTACGATGAAAAAAGTAAACGTATTGAAAGGGTTTCTAGCTATCGCAGCGATAGCATTTTGTTCCGCTAGTTTAAGCGCAAAAGGTACAGTTTCAATTAACTCTTACCTTAAAACAAACTATGCAGTGGTATCAGCCCACAACTCTGAATTGAGTAACTTTAGAGTTAAAGTAATTGACGAAGAAGGAACTGAGCTATACTCAAGTCCAAACATCAAGAACACTTCAGCTTTCCAGAAGTTATTTGATCTTAACAGTTTCAAAAATGGAAACTATAGTGTAGTGATTGTTTCAAAAGGCTCAAAAGCCACTGAAACGTTTAGAGTTGAAAATAGCACTTTAGTGTTGACGGAAGAATCTTTAAAGCCCTCTATTGAAAAAGAAGAGACTGAGTCAGCAAGATTAAGCCCTTTCTTCAGAAAAGAAGGTGATAACATTTACCTAAGTCACTTGAATTTTGACAATAGCTTATTTTCAATTAGCATTGACGACATGAGAGGAAATGAAATCTTCAACTCAAGCTTACCACGCGAATCAAGCTATTCAGGAATTTTTGACATTAGCAGATTACCAGTAGGAGAGTATTCAGTATTAATTAAATCAGGAAAAGAATTGTACAGATATGAATTCAACAAGTAGTGAAGATAGTGACCAAGGTGAGCAACAGCAAACCTTAAAAGAACGAATAAGCGGCGTTTCAAAGATTTGAAACACCGCTTTTTTTGTTATAATATCTAATCGGAGCAACTATATCGATTACAGCATTCGACATTGCTTACAAAAGAAATACTTCTACATACCTCGGCGAGCTCGGTATTCAGACCACACTTTCTCTAGATAAAACTCTATTAATTTTACAAACTCCAATATGTTAGGTCTTTAAT
Organism: Carboxylicivirga fragile; assembly: GCF_050589805.1. Taxonomy (NCBI): domain Bacteria; kingdom Pseudomonadati; phylum Bacteroidota; class Bacteroidia; order Marinilabiliales; family Marinilabiliaceae; genus Carboxylicivirga; species Carboxylicivirga fragile. Next base: position 79,820 of record NZ_JBNGOY010000009.1, read on the forward strand.
TTTATCGCGATATATTCCTTTAATATCAATGAAAACACCATTATCTACCAATATTGATTTAAAGTATGCTTCATCCAAATTGACATAGTCAGAATGATTAACGGCAACAATCACTGCATTATACTTCTCGGTAATTTTGTCAATTAATCCAAACCCATATTCATGCATTAATTCCTCCGACGAGGCATGCGGATCAACAACATCCACATCGATACTAAAAGATTTTAGCTCATTAATAACATCGGTTACCTTTGAATTTCGAATATCACTCACATTCTCTTTGAAAGTAGCACCCATCACTAGCACCTTGGCGCCATTAATCTTGTTACCATCCGAAATCATTTTCTTAACTACTGTTTTGGCAACATGGCTACCCATTGAGTCATTAATGAATCTTCCGCCAGTAATTATCTTTGAATGATACCCTAACTCATTGGCCTTATAAGTCAAGTAATAAGGATCGACCCCGATACAGTGACCGCCAACTAAGCCGGGGAAGAACTTCAAGAAATTCCACTTGGTACCAGCTGCCTCCAATACTTCAAAGGTATTGATATTCATGCGATCGAATATCAATGACAATTCGTTCATCAAAGCAATGTTTACATCGCGTTGGGTATTCTCAATGATCTTAGCAGCTTCAGCCACTTTTATTGTACTTGCTTTGTAAATACCTGCTGTAATAATACTTGCATATACCTCCTCAATAACTTTGGCCGATTCCTCATCGCTACCAGATACAATCTTTAATATCTTAGTAAGTGTATGTTCCTTATCTCCTGGGTTTATACGCTCTGGACTATAACCAATTTTAAAATCTTCGTTGAATTTCAATCCCGATTCAGCTTCAAGAATCGGCACACAATCCTCCTCAGTACATCCTGGATACACGGTTGATTCGAAAACCACATAATCACCTTTTTTAAGAATTTTACCAACAGCACGCGTTGCTCCCAAAAGCGGTGTTAAGTCTGGTAAATTATGCATATTGATTGGCGTAGGCACCGCCACAACATGAAAATCAGCTTCTTTTAAATCTTCCGGATTACTGGTATACTTGATATCACAACCCTCAAAAGCCGAACTTTCCAACTCAGCACTTGGATCGATGCCATTACGCATCATTTCAACACGATCTTCCTTAATATCAAATCCAATAACGGACATTTTACGCGCAAATTCCAATGCAATTGGTAATCCAACATATCCCAGTCCAACGACTGATAACTTCTTCTTTTTTGATAATAATTCCTTAAGCATAGCTATTTATTATAGATTGTTAGGCTTGTATTATTTATGACTTATTTTCTTTCAATTTACTTACTGCATTATCTTTTAACTGGTAACGTTCTTTACTCTCAGGACAAAGGGCAATTCCTTCTTCATTAAACTCAAGCCGATGACCATATTCACTCATCCAGCCGATTTGTTTTGATGGATTTCCAACCACCAAAGCATAGGCTGGAACGTGCTTGGTCACCACTGCTCCAGCTCCAATAAAGGCAAATTCTCCAATATCGTGCCCACACACAACCGTTGAGTTGGCACCAATGGTTGCCCCTCTCTTCACCAAGGTTTTTTGATAGTCACCCCTACGATTAACCGCACTTCGTGGATTGATAACATTGGTAAAAACCATTGATGGCCCCAGGAACACATCGTCCTCACACTCAACACCCGTATAGATAGAAACGTTATTCTGTACTTTTACATTTTTGCCCAATTTCACATTGGGCGATATAACCACATTCTGGCCAAGATTACAGCCTTCACCAATTTGACAATTTTCCATCACATGCGAAAAATGCCAGATTTTAACACCTCTGGCTATCTGACAAGGCTGATCAATTACAGCCGTTTCATGTGCAAAATATTCTTTCTCGCTCATGGCTTAAAAAAATCTATAATTGATTGCGTAATATATTTTAATTGCCCTTCGTCCAACTCAGTATGCATGGGTAAAGATAATACCTCACGGCTCAGGTCTTCGGAAATTGGTAATGATTGATTATTTTCGCAGTAGGCCTCAAAAGCTTCTTGCTGGTGCAACGATACCGGATAATATACCATCGAAGGAATACCTTTCTCCTTCAGGAAAGCTTGCAAAGCATCGCGCTTACCATCTTTTACCTTTAAGGTATATTGATGAAAAGTATGACGAGAAGCTGCATCGCGAACAGGTATATCTAGCCCTTCCAGATCACCTAGTTTCTGATCGTAATAGTCGGCAGCTACTCTGCGTCGATTATTAAAGTCGTCAAGGTGTTTTAATTTCACATCCAAAACGGCGGCTTGCAAAGTATCCAAACGGGAATTAACGCCAATCACCTGGTGGTAATATTTTTTACGCGAACCATGATTCACTATCATCCGCATCATGGCAGCTAATTCATCATTGTTAGTAAAACAAGCACCGCCATCACCAAAACATCCCAGATTTTTAGATGGGAAAAATGATGTACAACCAATGTTACCAATTGTTCCCAATTTTAATTTTGTATCATTTAATGAATAATCGGAACCAATGGCTTGCGCAGTATCTTCAACAACAGCCAAATTGTGCTTATTCGCAATTTTCATAATAGCCGACATATCAGCTCCCTGCCCAAATAGATGAACCGGAATGATTGCTTTTGTCTTATCCGTAACCGCTTCTTCCACTTCATTGGGCAACAAAGTAAAAGTTGAAGGATCAACATCCACCAAAACAGGCTTCAACTTTAATAAAGCGATCACCTCAACAGTTGCAATAAAAGTAAATGTTGATGTTATCACTTCATCGCCCGGCTGTAAACCAAGTGCCATTAAAGCAATTTGTAAGGCATCTGTTCCATTGGCACAGGGAATAACATGCTTTACTCCAAGATAATTCTCCAAGTTACTCTGAAAAGACTTTACGGCAGGTCCATTTATAAACGCAGTTTGCTCCAATACTTCAGCCATTGATGCATCTATATCCTTTTGCAAACGTTTATATTGGCGATTCAAATCCACCATCTTTATTTGATCCATTGTCTTTCTTTAATTATTAAAACCCAAAATTCAGTCCAAATGAAACAATATTATCTCCAGCTAAGAAGAAAGGATTCGTATATTTTTCCATATCCGGCCCGCTTATTGAATTCTTCTGATATTCCACAAAGATATATCCATCGTGTATAATTTGGTACTTCGATGTAAAGGTAATATTAGTATTTTTCCAGCGAACTTCATTCATATAAGGTAAACCCTTACGAATTTCTTCCTGATCCTGATTAATCTCGGGATGATCATCCATTTCACCTTTATCAAATATCTCCTGATAATCTTTTCCTTTTTTAAGCGTAGAATAGCTTAACTGCAGGTCGAGCCCCCTGATGGGCTTGTAACGAACAGCCAAATACAACTCTTCAGAATTATCGAGCATGTAACTTCCCATACTAAACTGATTACTCTTAAAAGTAACCGTTGGTACAAAATGTTGATAAACCAAGGGGCGAATCCTTGTATACTCGGCAGTAAACGAGAAATCAGGAAGTAAATCTGTGACGCGGGCGCCGACTTTGACAGCAATATCGTTTGATTGCTTATCACTCTTGAACATATTCGTCAAGCTAACTTCATCGATAAACACACTGGTATATAAATGCAATTTATTTATCTGACGACTGCTAATATCAAAATACATTTGCGCATTATGTCCCACCCAATTATCCCAGGAGTTATAAGTGTGATCAGCCGACTTATAAAAAAGAAATGGCACCATATAAGTAGGATTAAAATCCGTATCGCCATAAATAATTGAATTTCCAAAGGAGATATTTAGCTTTGGACAGGGTTTGATGGTGAACATATTGGCGGCGATAAACTTATTGGCAAACACTTCACGCTCGCCATTAAAAACACCGTAGGTTCGCGTACTGTCAATCACTTCGCTTACCAGCCAGCCATGAATGTAGTTAAAGTCAAACCAACTAACAGGTGACATCTTGAACGAGATAAATCCAAACGAAGGCGTACGACCCGACATTATCACAGATTGATTATAGCCACTGCCCCACGAAAAATGATCTTTATGCAAGCCTAAACTACCCCAATTCCACGAAAGCGTAATGCCTCCGCGGGTTTCGGAATAATCCTTATCTGAATTATCCCCTTTATAAACAGCCCCTGGTCGTTTACTTATATATTGCGATCCACCTAGAAAATGTGATTCATGATTATCTCTTAAACTCCCATAGATACCAACATGCTTACCAATGGTTCCATGAAACTCGGCGCCACCCCATCGATGGTATTCGGTTTTCTCTCCATTATTGAAGAATTGCCCACCTAAAATAGGGTTAACAGTGATCTTAAATAATGAATCGCTATGATAAAATAAATCCCAGCGCTTATCAAAGTCTTTACCTACAATTAGTTCTTTATTGAAATCCTTAAGATAAAAATCTAATTCTTTCTGCTGACGTTTAGATAACCCAGCATCACCATTGGCAGCTTGAAGCCAAGTTGCAATTTGCTTTCGCGAATAGGGTTTTATGACTGAATTAACTTCGATCACACCCTTATTGGCAAGCTCATCAATAAAATCATAGAGCACCTCATTACTTATATGGTGAGGCACATTTTGCCCAACACCTTTATAAATAAATACGAACACTACTAAAACCGTAAGAACAAAGCTTTTAATGCTCATTAAAAATACTTTTCAATTTTACCGAGATCGAAAGTAATTAATTATCAGAAAGTCATCAAATCAAACAAGCTGACATTCAAGCAATATAGATACTGCTTATCAACAGAAAATACTTGATCGTCATGCGCAAGGTCAATCTTAACAATGCCCACACCTTGTTTACCAAAAAGATAAAAAAAAGGGATCGAGCCAAGCTGATCCCAATTCTTTATGATGTAATAAAATCGCTTACAAAGCGAACTTAGTTTTAATTTCATCAACAAAATCAAGCTTTTCCCAAGTAAAGAACTCAACTTCTTTACTCACCTTTTGGCCATTTTCAATAAACTCTACTGAATCGGTATAAGGCGTACGACCTACGTGACCATAAGCTGCAGTTGGTTCAAATATTGGATTCTTCAAGCCAAAGCGCTTCACAATTGCACTTGGACGTAAGTCAAAGATTGTCTCAACCGCTTCTGCAATCTGCGTATCACTCATGTCAACTTTTGCTGTTCCATAAGTATTAATGTATAAACCAACAGGCTTGGCAACACCAATGGCATAAGCTACTTGAACCAAAATCTCATCGGCAACACCTGCTGCAACCAGGTTTTTGGCAATGTGACGTGTGGCATAAGCAGCAGAACGATCCACCTTTGAGCTATCCTTTCCACTGAAAGCACCTCCACCATGAGCGCCTTTGCCACCGTAGGTATCTACAATGATTTTACGACCGGTTAAACCAGTATCGCCATGCGGCCCACCAATTACAAATTTACCGGTTGGATTAACATGTAATATATAGTCATCAAACAGATGTTGTTGTTCTTTTGGTAAAATGGCTTTCACACGAGGGATTAAAATCTCTTGCACATCGCTTTTGATTTTTGCCAGCATAGGTTCATCCTCATCAAACTCGTCGTGCTGGGTAGAAACCACAATCGTATGCACTTTTAGTGGCTTATTATCCTCTGAATACTCCACCGTAACTTGGCTCTTTGAGTCTGGGCGCAAATAAGTCATCACTTTTTCTTCACGACGAATAGCTGCCAACTCTTTCAATAGAACATGCGACAAATATAGAGGTAATGGCAAATAGTCTTCCGTATCCTTGCATGCATAACCAAACATCATTCCTTGGTCACCGGCTCCTTGATCTTCCTCCGATTCACGCTCAACACCACGATTAATATCTTCCGATTGCTCGTGCAAGGCAGAAATTACACCACAGGATCCTGAGTCAAACATATAAGCGGCATCGGTATAACCAATTCGTTCAATCACCTTACGTGCAATATTCTGCACTGGCACAAAACCTTTTGTTTTAACCTCACCACTCACAACAACCAAACCTGTTGTTACCAACGTTTCGCATGCCACTTTTGATTCTGCATCTTGTCGAAGTAATTCATCTAGTATTGCATCGGAAACTTGATCAGCTACTTTATCAGGGTGTCCTTCTGACACAGACTCTGATGTAAATAAATATCCCATATCGTTAAAATTATTACAGCAACATACATGTGCAAGCTGCCTTTTTACTATTAATATTGATATGTGAAAAGAGGGGATAAAACGGAATTTGCGTTTTAGCACTTTTTTTGAGTGGTTGCAATCAGCCAAATCTTTCCACTTTTCACTGATGCAAATTAAAGTATTTCTTTATTTTTGTGCAAATAATATTAAGAGTTTTATGTCTTATTAACTAATAAGATGATTGAATATCAACAACAAAGATCGTTTCAGGGAAAATGATGAAAAAAATATTTCAGATTATTTTATATTTTTTCGAGAAAATATTTGGAAGAATTTGAATTTGATATATCTTTGCATCCGCATTTGAGACAAGAACACATGTCCAAGAGCAATAAGGTCCCTTCGTCTAGTGGTTAGGACACAAGGTTTTCATCCTTGAAACAGGAGTTCGATTCTCCTAGGGACTACTAAAGTAAGAAATTTAACAATTTATTTGTAGTACGATGGCAAATCATCAATCAGCAAAAAAGAGAATTCGTCAGATAGAGAAGAGAAGAGTTCATAACAGATACTTCGCAAAAACTGCTCGTAACGCTGTGAAAGAACTAAGAGGAACGTCTGAGAAAGAAGCCGCACAGGAATTATTACCTAAGGTAGCTTCAATGCTTGACAAATTGGCTAAAAGAAACATTATTCATAAGAATAAAGCTTCTAACCTAAAGTCAAAGTTAGCTGGACACGTTAACAAGCTTTAATAAACAATATTAAGGTCCCTTCGTCTAGTGGTTAGGACACAAGGTTTTCATCCTTGAAACAGGAGTTCGATTCTCCTAGGGACTACTGAACCTTCTATACAAAGTATAGAAGGTTTTTTTGTGCCTTATACTTTACTTTTTGCTATATCGGCTCTATCTTATCTGGATAAATACTTTCAGATGGAAACATATCAACATCTAAGCATTAAAGATTGGGCTCTGGAAGATCGTCCAAGAGAGAAATTACTCAATAAAGGATTAGCTTCACTATCCGATGCAGAGCTATTAGCAATATTAATTGGTTCAGGCAGCGCCAAAGAAAGTGCCGTTGAGCTATCAAAGAAAATACTACTCGATTGCTCAAACAACCTGAATGAACTAGGTAAGAAATCGGTATCGGACTTAAAATCAAAATACCATGGCATAGGCGATGCTAAAGCAATAACTATAGTTGCTTCGCTTGAACTAGGCCGACGTAGAAAATTGCAAGACTCGCAAGAAAAAACAAAAATTACAAGCAGCCAGGATGTTTTTAATATTTTCAATCCCATCTTAGGCGATTTACCTCACGAAGAATTTTGGATACTTCTTCTTAATCGCTCAAATAAAATTCTGACTCGTTATAAAATTAGCCAAGGTGGAATTGCCGGAACTGTAATTGATGTGCGATTAATTCTTAAAACCGCCATCGACAACCTGGCCTCTTCAATCATTTTATGTCATAACCACCCTAGTGGCAACAAGGTGCCAAGCGACATGGATAAAACTATTACCACGAAACTTAAAGAAGCAGGAAAAATTATGGACATTCCGGTATTGGATCATATTATTGTTACCGAGGATAGCTACTATAGCTTTGCGGATGAAGGGGAGATTTAATGAGTATCAATTCAAAACTCTAATATACTCACCTGCAATTTTTTCAAAATTAAATTCGTTAGCTCGCTCTTGTAGTTTCGCTGAATCAATTGGCTTCTTTATTGCAAGCTCGATTAACTGAGCAAAGCTATCTGAATCAACAAATGATTCCGATAAATAACCCAAATCACCATTCTTCAGCACCTCTTTAGCTCCATTGTTTGGCGTTGAAACAACAGTCTTTCCCAACATTAAAGATTCTATAACAATACTTGGTAGCGCCTCAGAAAAAGATGTGGATAATACTAGTTTTGCATGCTTAATTAAATAATAACAATGCGACACATCTCCTAAAAAAATAAGACTATCAGCTATGTTATTTATTTTTCCATATTGCTCAAGCATGTCCCTTTCCCCTCCAGAACCAGCAATAACTAACTTGTAGTTTTCATTCTTTTTACAAAATGCATCAAACGCCCTTATTAATAAGCTAACATTCTTTACAGAAGAAAGCCGCCCTGCAAACAAGAAATATTTATCTGGCAGCACCTTCAATTTTATATTTGAGACTTGTGATTTTTCGGAAATCTCATCCACATCAAAAGGATTATAAATTCTCACTAGATTATTTAACCTACACCTTTCATTTAAATACTTTTTTAAGCCATCTGAAACCACCACCACCTTATGTGCCAATGGATAAAGAATACGCATTAAATTAAAATAAACAAATGGATAGAACGTCTTCCCTTTGATATCCTCATCGAAATAATTATGATGGGTGGCAATTACTCTAGTTGGCTTGCCTGCTAACAGATTCGCAAGGATCACAAACTTATTATGCACATCTGAACCTGTTATAACATAATCAGGCCTCTGAGCTTTCAGAACTTTCATTAATGGCATAAAAGAATTTCTCAAACGCTTATTCTTACCTAGAGAATAAACATTAATATTTCTTTCTAATTCGTTTAACAAAGCACCCTTTTTTCTACAAACAATAAAGTTAACATCATAGCCCCTCTTAACAAGCATACGAGACAAGTTGATAAACACCCTTTGTATTCCTCCAACCTCAAATTCTGGTATAAAAAAAGATACTGTCATATTTCTTTGCAACCTCCATAAATCATTTAGAATGCCTCATATTTAAGACAAATAAAATACCCATCAGAATTAAATAAACAACATTACTAATAAAATAAATCAATGTACTACCTGAAATACCAAAGCGTGGCATTATATAATTAGCAAGTCCTACAATAATGACACCCATGAATACTTCACTAAAAACATAGGCTTTTACTTTTTCCTGCATCATTAAAACAACGGCAAAAAACCAAGCAGCTATTTTAAATACATCACCTATACATTGATAAATAAAAAGCGACTCCATCTCAAAAAACTGTTCTGAAAACAATATTCTAATAATAAAAATCCTAAATACATAAATCAAAGTACTCGCTATAGCTACACAGGGAATTACAATTTTATAACTATTGAAAATTTCTCGAACCAACTCCTTAAACGACAATTTTTCTGAAAACTTTGGCAATAAATAAAGTGATAATGTAGCTACTACAATAGAAGTATAATTTCCAGAAACCCGCCTTACTCCATCCCATAAACCTGCTTCTTCCAAAGAACTATAGCTTATAATAACATTCCGGACAATAATTTGAACCGTTGGGGCAACAATCAATGCAACAACCATCATCGTTGAAAAACCGATAAATTTTTTACTTACAAACCTAGAGAATCGTGGCTTTATTAAAGATAAATCTAAAACAAAAAAACTAAATACTCCAGTAAAGACAAAACCAATAAGGGTAGACCATAAAGCACCATCGATACCATAAAAATAGGCAGCTGGCACAATCAATAACAAAGATGAAAAAACAATAAATAGCTTGACCTTAAAAAAGGCAGAATACCTCTTCAAACCTTGCAATAGTGATAATGTTAATGTGGTGACAGCAGAAAAAAACAAGAAAAGTCCTGAATACTTAAACAGATAACTATATTGCTTACTGTGCAGCAATAAATTACTAAAGTACTCTGAACAAAACAGCAGAATTGTTCCAAACAACACAGAGGCAACAAATGTAATTTGAAGTGATGTTGCAATTAGCAAATTTAATCTCACTCCTGAATTATTCTGAGTTGCCAATTTGGTAATTCCATTACTTATTCCCGCTCCACTAATGTTTCCTCCAAGCTGAACAAAACTACTAAACTGACTCATTAATGTCATTCCAGCGGGACCAAGCCAAACAGATATGATTTTAATCTTAATCAGACCAGCAAGCATTTGAACAATAAGCTGAACAGCATTTTTACTCGAAACGCGCAACAAGTCATTGCCATTAATCTTATTGAGAATATTTCTTACCCCTTCTTTCAAACTCTTTATTTATCACTCATTTTTTTCCAGAAATCTAAATATTGCTGGGCAACTTTAACCGAATCATGGTGCTTAACAACAAATTCACGACTTTTTAAAGAACGCTCTTTTAAACTACTTTTTTGGTCAATCAATTGTTCAAATGTTCGAAACATCTCGGCATCTGAAGTATTTAAATCCACAAGTGGTTTATTGTTCTTTTCTCCTAAAGAATCGTATAATTCGGCATCGGCACAGCCCCCAACAATAAGTCCTTTCGATAAGCCAATTAATCCATTCATTCCTATCCCACTTGCATAAAGTTGATCACATAAAACATGTGAATTATTTAGAAGCTTGATGTATTCATTATAAGGAACAGAATTTACAATAGTCAGATCAACCTCCTTAGGATGCTTCTTCTTTAAACCCAATAACACATTGTGAATCCTATCGATCCCCTTTAACTTAACGCGATCTTTCATTAAGCCAATAAAGAAATTGACTCTTTTAACATCTGGCTCAATAGTAGCCACATATGGGTGATCAATTGTATTAACAGGCAATGGAATATAACAAGTTTTATCAGGAAAATAATACTTGTAAGCTGTAAAGTAGCCATTTGACACTGCTATAATTCCATCACAATAGTTGGCAATTTTACGATCTAATTTTTTAACTGTTTTATTATTAACTAATGTCTTCAGTTCACTGACAAATGGATCACTTTTAGTATTTTCAAAATAAAAAACTGAATGTTTTAGTTTTCCCGTCAAGGCATAACTTACGTAATGATAATCCATCCCACACGCACATAAAAAGAACTTGTCATTACCTCTTTTTAATAAATCAAAATATTTACTTGAAACGATTGGAGTGGACATCAAAAAATTAGGCGCAATTAACTGTACCACATCATACCCCCAAAGCTTAGGCAATTTTTTTAAAAGCTTAATTGGGAAAGTGACTCTTTTTAAACGTTCCGGTTGCCTGAGGTCAACATCCCTAGGAATATTCTTCCAATAATCTCCAGTTGATGCTAGCGTAACATCAACACCCAAAACCCTTAAGCCATGAGCCAAACTTAAATGAAAACTACTAAACTCCCCTAATAACAATACCTTCATCAGATAAATTATATATTATTGCAAACGCAATAAAACAAGATTTATTAGGTTTTTAAGTTAACTATTTCAATTATATTTTTATAAAAATGGTCGATCAAATAAAAGAAGAAACAAGCAAAAAGAAAATAATTATACTACCAGCCATATTCGATCATATAGAAATAGTGCAGGTAGCTCAGAATATGGGATACGAAGTAATCACTTGTGATAATCTTCCAAGTAATCCTGCTCATAGCTTTGGGAATATTGCTAAAAACGTAAGTTTATTAGACTTTGATAGTCTTTGCTCTTTAGCGAAAGAGTATAATATCGATGCAGTGGCTGCATTTAGCACTGATATTGGTGCCATATCAGCTGCCCATATCGCTAAGGAATCAAAACTTATAAACAACCCCTTGGAGGTTGTGCAAACCATGGCTAACAAAGGTTTGTTTAGAACATTCTTACTTCAAAATAATTTTAAAACACCACCTTTTCAGGTAATCAATTCATTAAATGAGCTAGAACTCAAAGAACTTACCTTTCCTGCAATTATAAAACCAATCGACAGAGCTGGTAGCAAGGGCGTTTGCAAAGTTTCTAATTATACCGAGTTAGAAGACCAGTTCGAAATCACCAAAAGTTTCTCATTTGACAAAAAAGTGATTGTTGAAGAATATATTGAATCCGGCCTTCATCATATTCATGGTGATGGCATCGTTCAAAATGGCAAACTAATCTTTCTTTGTCTAGGTGATCAATTTTTTGGGTCAGGAGAATCAAAATATGCCCCTATAGCAACATCCTTTCCTTCTACGGCACCCACTGGAATTTTAAATAAAATACATCAAGAATTACAAAGATTTATAAGTACAGTTGGCTACGAAAATGGAGGGATAAACACTGAAATAAGAATAAAAGGTAATAATGATGTTTATTTTATTGAGATTGCTCCAAGATTTGGAGGCAACTACATTGCAAAAACAATAGGACTTGCATGCAATCTAAACATAATTAGATATGCATTTCTCATTGCAATTGGTGAAAAAATTAACATTCCAAAATACACAGTTAACGACTGTATTTTTCAGTTCTCACTTCGAGCAGAAAATGATGGCATATTTAAAACCATAAAAATAAAGAATCAAGATAAATTTAAAGTTCTTGATTCATATACATTAAAAGAAAATGGAGACTTAATTAAGCTGGGCAAAGGCCCTGAAAATATAATTTCTGTTTTTATATTAGAGGCCACGAATAAGAAGATTAAAAAAGACATTATCCACAATACACTTAAATACTTCGAGATATATACTGAAAAATAATTATTCACTTAAAACGGTATCGTTCAATAGTTCTGTCAGTTTTTTAGCCCCTTTCTCGTTTAAATGAATTGCATCAAAAAAATCTGAATCTTTGAATCTTTCATCGTTCCTAAAATCGTAATATTTAACTTCTGTTTCTAATACTAAAGTGTTTATAGCATTATTAAAGAGTTGGAGTTGAGTATCGTTTAGGCGATCATTGTAGTGCTTGTGTGTAGGTGCTGAAATCAAAACTAATTGCGTATTATTATTTTGACAAATCCTATGCATTCGCTTTATTACTTCCATATTTTGATTTAGCAAAGTATAATCGTTTATCGTATGCCTTTTACTTGCACTAATACCAGTTTCTAATAATGGATACCCATCTGTCGACTTGAAGTCGATGCCCCACCCTAAATCCGATGTTGTTATTAAAGGTTTACCAATTACAAAATAGAATAAACGTTTCATATTAACGAACAAGTTATTTCCAAACACCTCACTATTAGTACCTATCCGATTAGATTTATTAAGATGGTGGTATAAGTTATAATTTTTTACACGCCAATTCTCTTTACCTGATTCAAGATCAACAAAAAGAGAAATGTAAGATATTGGAACAATTAGGGTCTTTAATGAACCTAAACTTGTGCTATACTTCTCTAATATGGCTAAATCAAAATTTAGAGTCTGCGATACATAGGCTGCATTATACGCATGTGCATCAATATAATTGGGATCAACACCATAATAGGTTTGAGATGTTCCCAATATCAACACTTCAATTTCACTGCAATGCGCCTCAAGATATTCCTTTTTTACTTTATAGTCATTTGGAAGCATTCGCATTGTTATTTCTAACAAAATAGCCGCAACAAAAACAATTAATAAAAATCTTATACAATCTTTTAAAAATACCTTCATCTTAAAATTGAAAATAAATAAATTGTTGTTCCGACTTCCAAAATATCAGAATCATTATAACTAGAAAATAATACCACATCCAGCGCCTCCAACGTGACCAGCTAAAGCCTATCTTTTCAATGGCATATTTTTGATGACGCCCAAACCATTCCACAACAATAAAAAACAAAACTAATATGAAAATTATCAAGGCCTTCTTTTCTTCTTCAAATGAAGGCAATTGGAATAAAGAGGCAGAAAACAATTTCTTAATTACACCCCATGCTTGTGTAATATCAATTGATCTAAAAAATACATAACCGATCCCTGCCAAAACAAAGGTGCCCCCCATCAACCAAAGCTCCTTTATTGAAGGATAAATTCGATCCTTGGCAACAACATCAAGGAAAACTCTATTCTTCTTTAATAATATTAGCGGTAAAAAATACATTGCATTAATCAATCCCCAAATTACAAAAGTCCAATTTGCCCCATGCCATAATCCACTTAAAAGAAATACTATAAAAATATTACGCAACTGCTTTATCAAACGCACCCTACTTCCTCCCAGAGGAATGTATAAATACGCCTTTAACCAAGAAGAAAGTGAAATATGCCATCGCCTATAAAACTCCGACATATCCCTTGAAAAATAAGGGAAAGCAAAATTCTGCTTGAGGTTAAATCCAAATAATCGCGATACTCCAATAGCAATATCCGAATACCCTGAAAAATCGCCATATAACTGAAAATTAAAGAAAATAACTGCTAAAAACATGGTGCTTCCATTCAGCTCGGCGTAATTATTATAGAATTGATCTACAAAAACCCCACAACTATCAGCAATTACAATTTTCTTAAACAAGCCCCACAGTATTTGACGTAAACCATCCACTGAATTAGCACGATCAAAAATCCTTTGTTTTTTAAACTGAGGCAAAAGATTACTTGCTCGTTCAATAGGCCCTGCTACCAATTGCGGAAAAAAACAAACAAAGGCTGCGAAAGCCGTAAAATCCTTTGTTGCTGGCACCTTATCTCTATATACATCTATTGAATAACTTAAGGTTTGGAATGTATAAAAGCTTATCCCAATTGGTAAAATAATATTTAATAATCCTAATTCAAGATGTACACCAAACACAGTAAAAGCCTCAGTGAAGCTTTCCAAAAAGAAATTATAATACTTAAAAAATCCTAGTAAGCCCAGGTTAACAAGCAAACTAAGTAGCAGGTACATTTTACGATACCCCTTCCTTTTACTCTTTGCCATTTGCAAAGAGAGAACATAATCTACAACTGTACTGAAAACAATTAATCCTAAGAATCGCCAATCCCAGCTACCATAAAAGAAATAGCTTGCAGCTATAATAAACACGTTTTGATTCCGGATATTCTTATTGAAAACAAACCAATACAAAAAGAAGACAATTGGAAGAAAAATTGCAAAATCGATGGAATTAAATGGCATCTACTCTTTTTTGATATTAGTAAAGACAAAGATTAATAAAATCACCTCAATTCACAAAAAGAGATGCAATTGACCAAACACAACATCTTATCAAATATTGTATTCCATCTTAATTATTTTCACCTTCATTAATGAACCAATTGTATAAAAACTTAATTCATTTAAATGAACATTTTTTCTTTTCTTTGTAAATAAAACCGCATGCAAACAACGATATTCAATCAAGAACAAAGCATCTTCAACCGCTTTATTGCTGAAATCCGCGATACTTCAATACAAACTGATCCAATGCGTTTTCGTCGTAACATTGAACGAATGGGTGAGATATTGGCTTATGAAGTAAGTAAAACTTTGCCTTACGAAGAGAAACAAATTACAACACCACTAGGTGTTGCACCAGAAAAAGTGCCTTCTGAAGAAGTGGTTATTGCCTCCATATTAAGAGCTGGTCTTCCCTTACATCAAGGAATCTTAAATTACTTCGACAGAGCTGAAAATGCCTTTGTGTCGGCCTATCGCAAATACAACGAAAAAGGTGATTTTGATATTCACATCGAATACATCTCATCTCCATCCTTGGATGATAAAATCGTTTTATTAAGTGATCCAATGTTAGCGACGGGAACATCCATTGAACTTGCCTACAAAGCACTTTTACATAGAGGCAAACCAAAACATGTACACATTGTATCACTAATTGCGAGCGAAGCCGGTGTAAAATATGTTCAGGATATTTTTAAAGATGAACCTGTCACTTTATGGCTAGGTGCGGTTGATGCCGAATTGAATTCAAAATCATATATAATACCAGGCATTGGCGATGCTGGTGATTTAGCATACGGTAGTAAAATTTAATTTACCTTAACCACTTGCCCCTCATCTTTGCATTCGTCAAGCAATTCAGAAATTGTTTTCTGTAATTTCGGATGAATTAACTCTGACCAATGCTCTGTCAATGGCAATAAGGTAAAGCGGCGCTCATGTAATAAACGATGTGGAATAGTTAAATCTCTAGCTTCCATAATTACATCGTCTACAAATAGTATATCAATATCAATTGGTCGGGACTCATAAACAGTTCCGACCTTTTCTTTTCTTCCCAGCTCCTTCTCAATTCGCTGTGTTATCGCCAATAATTCATTAACAGGAACCAATGTATAAAATTCTACCACCTGATTAATAAATCGCTGTGAAGCCTCAAAACCCCATGGTTCACTCTCATAATAGGATGAACAATAAATTAAGTCGCCAAATTCAAGGCCAAGCTTCTCAATAGCTAACTTAAGTTTTGCTCTAACATCATTTTGATTTCCACCTAACAGTAATATCAATCTCATAACATACACATTTAACTGTATCACAACCCAAACACAAAACAAAACCGACCAATTGGTTCAATAAAAATAGATAGAATAAAAGATGCATTGAAAGTTTATTTTTCATACTTTTGCTTGCAATGCCAATTATTAACAAACCTTGTTAACACAAATCTTTTATCATGGTAAAATTTTTCAAATACTTATTAGCCACTTTTGCTGGTGGTATCGTTGCTGCCTTTGCCCTTTTAATTATTCTTATCGGCATGTTTTCAGCCATTGCTGCTTCGGGCGATAAAGAAACAAAAATAGAAGAAAATACCATTCTTGTATTAAATCTTGAAGGACCAATTATTGATCGTGTAACGGAAGATCCGTTTCAAGAAGCAATGTCAAGCCTTACAGGTCAGCCTTCTCCTGAAGGATTAAATCGCTTGTTAAAGAACATAGAAAAGGCCAAACGTGATGAGAATATTTCTGGGATCATGCTTGAATCCGGCCTCGTTTCTGCTGGTTATGCTACGATAGAGGAAATTAGAAATGCCCTAATCGACTTTAAAACAAGTGGCAAATTCGTTTATAGCTTTGCCTCTATTTATACTCAGAAAGGCTATTACTTATCTTCGGTTTCGGACAAATTATATTTAAACCCATCTGGAATGGTTGAGTTTAAAGGATTATTTGCCGAGCGCACCTTCTATAAGGGAACCTTAAAAAAGATTGGCGTTGAAATGCAGGTTATTAAGCATGGTAAATTCAAGTCTGCCGTTGAACCTTACTTATTGGATAAAATGAGTAAACCAGCCAAATTACAGACTGAAGTTTACCTGAATTCAATGTGGGAACATCTGAAAGGTAAAATTGCAGAAGCTCGAGGAGTTGATGTACAAACCTTATCAAATGTTGCTGATCAAATGCCAATGTTCCGAGATGCTCAAATGCTTGTTGACAATGGTTTAATTGACGGCTTAAAATACAAAGACGAATTACTTACTGAGCTAAAGGAAGCCACCGACACTGACCAAAGTGATGACTTAAGCGCAGTTAAAAGCAGCAAGTACGCCAAAGTATATGTACCAAAAGAAACCAAAGGTTTTGCCAAGGACAAAATTGCTGTCATCTATGCACAAGGCGCCATTGATGGTGGCACACAGGATGGTATTCAGTCAAAAGATTTATCAAAAGCCATTCGTAAAGCCCGTCGCGACAGCTCTATTAAAGCCATCGTATTTCGTGTGAATTCTCCAGGTGGTTCTGCACTTGGTTCTGAAATTATTTGGAGAGAGGTGCAATTGGCTAAAGAAACAAAACCAGTAATTGTTTCGATGGGTGATTATGCTGCTTCAGGTGGTTATTACATTGCATGTCCTGCCGATAAAATTGTAGCTAATCCAACAACCCTAACCGGATCCATTGGTATTTTTGGAATGATACCAAATGCGGAAGGTTTAACAAAGTGGGCTGGCTTAAGCTTTGATGGTGTGAAAACCAACGAATATGCTGATATGCCAAGCGTTACACGTCCTTTCAGAAAAGAAGAACGAGATATTATGCAAGCTTATATTGAACATGGCTACGATGTATTCATTGGTCGCTGTGCCGATGGTCGCGATGTTAGCAAAGAGGCTATTGATGAAATTGGTCAAGGTCGTGTTTGGAGTGGTAGCAATGCCATCGATATTAATTTGGTTGATGAGATTGGCGGCTTGAACAGAGCCATTGAGTTAGCCAAAGAAGCTGCTGAACTTGAAAAATACAGAATTGTGGAATTACCTAAAATTCCGGATCCAATGGAGCAGTTCATTAAAGAATTAAGTGGTGAAGCAAGAATGTTCATTGGTAAATCGGTTATGGGTGAGGAATACAAATACCTTAAAGCCATTGAAGAGCTCAAGAATGGTCACCAGATTCAGGCACGCATGCCTTATAACCTTGAAATAAGATAACACTAAATAAGATCTGGAATAAAACAGGCTAACTATGATACTAGCCTGTTTTATTTTTTTATTCCACAATGAAAATCAGAAAAGCTCTATATCCTTTTAGTTTGCTCTACGGACTAGTTACTAGCCTTCGAAATAAATTATTCGATTGGCAAGTACTGGAATCGAAGCAATATGACTTTCCTGTTATTTCAGTGGGTAATATTACGGTTGGAGGAACAGGCAAAACCCCGTTGACCGAGTATCTTATTCGCCTATTAAAGCACGATTACAAAGTAAGCTTACTCAGTCGTGGTTATAAGCGAAAGACCAAAGGTGCCTTATTGGCAAATGAGCAAAGTACAGCCTCTGACATTGGTGATGAACCCTTTCAGGTAGGTAAGAAAAATCCAATGATAAACGTGGTTGTTGCCGAAAAGCGCGTGGAAGGCATGTCCCTTATCAATAATAACACCAATACCGATGTGGTATTGATGGACGATGCTTACCAACACAGATACGTTAAACCGGGCTTTTCAATTCTTGTTATCGATTACAATCGTCCTCTATGGAGCGACCTGCCCTTTCCGGCAGGAGATATGAGAGAAACGCGGGCTGGGCAGAAACGAGCAAACATCATTTTGGTGAATAAATGCCCTGAAAACATAAGCAATGAAGAGAAACAAAATTGGGTTAAGCGTCTAAAGCTAAAATCTGAGCAAAACGTTTTCTTTTCGTGTATAAAGTATGGCGAAGCAAAAATGCTTTGGAATAATGAAAACGTATCATTTAACAAAGAAACTTCGATAGTTGGCTTAGCTGGCATTGCACAACCAGATGCATTCTTTTCCCATCTAGACGAAAAATTCTCGTTAAAGCAAACTTTGGCTTTTGGTGATCATCATAATTTCACTGAACATGATTTAAGTAACATACATCTTGAACTTAGTAAACATGGTGCAAATACCATGTTAATTACCACGGAGAAAGATACCACAAGACTCGATAAGACACTTGAGTTTTATCGACACATCGCTTATGTTCCTATTGAATTAAGCATCTTATTTGAAGAAGAAAAAACACTTGAAAATTTAATACGCAACTATGTTAGAAACAATCAGAAAGACAGCTGATTTTCTGTCAGGGCAAAGCGGGCTAAAGCCTGCAATTGGCATTATTTTAGGTACTGGACTTGGTGGACTAGTGGAGGAAATTGAAATTGAAAAATCCATTACCTACGAGGAAATACCAAACTTCCCGGTTTCAACCGTTGAAGGACATAGCGGACGCTTAATATTTGGAACTATCAATAATGTGCCAGTATTAGCCATGCAAGGTCGCTTCCATTATTACGAAGGGTATTCGATGGAAGAAGTAACCTTTCCGGTAAGAGTTATGAAGGCTATGGGTATTGAAACATTGGTGGTTTCAAATGCCAGTGGTGGGTTAAATCCTGACTTTAAAGTTGGCGATATCATGGTCATTACCGATCAGATTAATATGTTTGGAACCAATCCTCTTATTGGGAAAAACCAAAAGGAATTGGGACCTCGTTTTCCTGACATGAGTGAACCATACAGCAAAAAGCTGATTGCTAAAGCCCTTGAAATTGGTGCTTCAAACAACATTGACCTAAAGCAAGGTGTGTATGCCGGAACCACAGGGCCTACTTTTGAAACACCTGCCGAATACATGATGTTCCGCATATTGGGTGGTGATGCAGTAGGTATGTCAACCGTACCGGAGATTATTGTAGCACGCCACATGGATATGACTACCTTTGGTATTTCTATCATTACCGATTCTGGTGTTCCAGGACAGATCGTAGAGGTTTCGCACGAAGAAGTACAGCAGGTAGCTGCAGCAGCTGAACCACAGATGACAAAAGTAATTAAAGAACTGATTTCGTCGATTTAATAAGCTCGCTATAGAAACAAAAGGGTACTTTTCAACTAGAAAAATACCCTTTTCTTATTAGGTGCCTTTAAGAATAATAGTACTCAATTTGTAAAAACCAATGAATTTAAACTCTTAATGAAAGCGTGTGTTTTTATTAATATTACTTTAGAGCAAATTGTACATGAAATGAAAAGAGTTCTATTTTCAGTAAAATAATTAATTTGATGCAATTAGCTTATAGTGGTATTTCTATTGATACAGGATTACCCATGTCGTAATTCAATGTCCATAAGTCATAGTCTGGACACCCGTCGCTAGTCAAATTGCTTTTGTATTCTTCTACGGTTCCGATAAATACCCAACTTCTTTCTATAGTTAGGCCTTCGTCCAGATTAATAGTTATGATCAAAGAATTATCACCTTCAGTAACAGATGCGCTGCCAATTATTGTGCTCAGGCTATAATCTTTATGCATGTCAAATGAGGTAATTGTTGGATAGTAGTTGTAGCCAGTAAAGTTACACCAGTAGCCTTGTGGTGTATCAAACTCATATTGACCAATACTTGCACACCATGTGAGGTTGTTATTTTCGTTATAGTAATATGATTTAACAGCAATTATTAATTCTTCAGTTTCACATTCAATAAAGCAGAAAGTTAAATTACTTACCATATTTTTTCCTCCGGGAGCTGCTAAACCACTATCGTGATAAGCGCCATCCTCATAGAAGTATACGTTAGCATTGTTTGATCCTTTAACTATTACAGCTCCTACTTTGTAGCTTTTACCATTCATTTCAATACAGCCATCAGTATTGAATGAGATGAAGTTACCTTCAACGCTTACAGACAGTCCATCTGGGAAACCACCAATAAACCTACCATCATCATAGTCTACTTTTTCACCACAATGGGCAAAATAGGTAGCGTCTCCCATAAATGCCATGCCAACTTCCTCACAAGTTCTGTTGCCACCGTTGTTTTTTCCAGGAATTAAATACGGCGTAACTTCCATTGTACTGATCGGAGTGCTTTCCATCTTTTCAGTAATAACTTCTTTTTTACCCTTTAGGGCAGCTACACTTTCTTCAGCTTCTTTTTGTTCGTCTTTAGCAGTTTCGCCGCAAGACATCATTAAGGCTGTAATTATGCCTATTACTATAAATTTAATTGCTTTCATAATCAGATTGTTTTTTGTTTACCCATATAAATGAAAGGCCAATTTGATGGTTTCTGAAAAGAATGTCAAGTATTGAATGGCGGAAAGTTTTATATTTATGACGAATGAATAACTTCTATGGATTAATGCTGTTTTATTGGTGTGTTTAATGTATAAATATGGAATTGTATTTGAAATAATAATAAAGGCGCCATTGGCGCCTTTATTATTTTATGAGTTTAAATTGGATTTCTTAATGACTCACATTCTGCACTTCTTTCGGATCGTGTTTGTGCTTAAATAAAATCGCGAAAAGAATTGCAATGACTAATGAATAGCCGGCAAATGCGATCCAGATATCTGGCCAGTTTCGGCTTCCATCTTCAAACAAGAAGTATTTATCAATTATTATTCCACTTCCAAGTGCCCCAATGATTGTTCCGAATCCATTGGTCATCATCATAAATAACCCTTGTCCACTGGCCCGCATAGATGGCTCAACCTGGGTTTCAACGAAAATTGAACCGGAAATATTAAAGAAATCAAAGGCCATTCCGTAAATAATCATTGACAGAATAATCATCCATAGACCACCAATAGGATCGCCATAGCCAAATAAGGCAAATCGCAATACCCAGGCAAACATGCTCATCAACATTACATTTTTAATACCAAAGCGTTTTAGGAAAAATGGAATGGTTAGTATAAATAAGGTTTCAGAGATTTGAGAAATCGACATTATTATTGTTGAATATTTTACAACAAACGAATCCGCATATTCTGACATGTGCTTAAACTCATCTAAAAATACATCGCCATACATGTTGGTTAATTGTAGCGATGCTCCCAGGAACATGGAGAAGATAAAGAATAGTGCCATTTTGTAATTGGCAAACAGCTTAAAAGCATCTATTCCCAAGCGTTGAGCGAGTGATTTATTGTCATTGTCAGTATCTTCTGGAGGACATTTAGGTAAAGTGAAAGAATAGATACCTAAAATAATCGCTGCGATTGAGGAGAAATAAAACATCATATCTGACGCCTTGTTGCCCGTTAGGTTAGTAACCCACATGGCAGCAATAAAGCCGACGGTTCCCCAAACTCTAATGGGGGGGAAATCTTTTATGACATCAAGTCCTGCTTTTTTAAGTGCGTTATAGCCTATTGTATTAGTTAGTGCTATGGTTGGCATATAGAAAATCATTGCTATCAACATTGCCCAGAAAAAGCCCATAGGGGTTTCTATAAATGGAAAGCAAGCTACAGTAACTCCACCTCCAATATGCAAAATGCCGTAAAGCTTTTCTGCATTCATCCATTTGTCAGCTATTATTCCGGTTATGGTTGGCATAAACATCGAAGCAATTCCTAGTGTAAGAAAAACCAAGCCGAATTCAGTACTGTCCCATCCTTTGGTGCCAAACCAATAATTTCCTAATGTAATTAGCCATGAACCCCAAACATAGAACTGGAAGAAGTTCATTATTATTAATCTTAATTTTAATCCCATTATCTAACTATTTTGAATAGGTTAATAAACATTGTTTTGAAAACTCGAAAAGCTGACAAAACATACCAATATATAATGGTAGAAAGTTTTGGTGTGATTTTCATGAGTCATAAAGCCTGATACAATTAGAATTGAAAGGAGCTATAGAGGCTATTTTTCTCTCGAATTAATTTCATCTCTTATTTCCGAAGCTCGCTCGTAATCTTCGTCTTCGATGGCTTCCATGAGGAGATTGTTTAATTCCTCAACGCTTTTTGACTTGTACTTGTCAGTAGTTGGTTTTGGCGCAGAAGGAATTAGAGATTGCCCTTCTTCTTTTTTGTCAAAATCAAGTACAATGCCTGCCTTTGAAATAATGTCTTCGTAAGTGTATATCGGGCATTCGAAGCGCAGGGCTAATGCTACTGCGTCCGACGTGCGAGAATCAATGTGTAACATTTCATCTTCGCGCTTGCATATCAGTTCAGAATAAAAAATGCCTTCTTCCAGTTTGTAAATGATTACTTCTAATAATTCGATTTCAAACGATTTGGAAAAATTGAGAAATAAATCGTGGGTAAGTGGACGAGGTGGTTCCAAACCTTCAAGTTTAATGGCAATGGACTGAGCTTCAACGCCACCAATAATAATAGGAATGCGTCGTTCTCCTTCTTCTTCGGCCAAAACCAGAGCGTAAGCACCCGATTGTGTTTGGCTATATGATAAACCCAGAATATTTAGCTTGATTTTTTTATTACCCATAAATTTACAATTGCAATACTCGAAATAGACGCAATTTTAGCAACTATTTTCTTGAAAAATGTACTCAAACAAATATAGTAATTACTTTTTAACATTAGCTTTGTAGAGGTTAATTTATATGGTATTCACCTAATTATTCCTTGGTAAAAAGCTAATTTACAGCTATGCAGTAGCGTATTTGTTTGGCTTAGTTATTATTTTTATCTACTTTTGCACTCCATTGAATCCTGAGGGGTAGAAAAAGTGGTTACAAATACTAACCCACCTCCTGGATCGAACCATAAAAATTGGTGACATGTACGCAGTTGTTGATATTGCTGGACAGCAATTCAAAGTTGAAAAAGAGAGAAAAGTCTTTGTACATCGATTGAGCGCTGAAGAAGGTGCTACAGTTGAGTTTGATAAAGTACTTTTACTAGACAACGATGGAGACGTTAAAATTGGCGCTCCTGTAGTTGAAGGTGCTAAAGTAACGGCAAAAGTTTTATCACACCTTAAGGGTGAGAAAGTAATCGTTTTCAAGAAGAAAAGAAGAAAAGGTTACAAAAAGAAGAACGGACACCGTCAGTGCTTCACACAAATTCAAATTGAAGAAATCGTAGGTTAGTAACTCAAAAAAACTAGAATAAGATGGCACATAAGAAAGGCGTCGGTAGTTCGAAGAACGGTAGAGAGTCGGAAAGTAAACGACTTGGCGTAAAAATTTATGGCGGTCAAGCTGCCAAGGCAGGGAATATCCTTGTTAGACAAAGAGGAACACAGCACCATCCGGGTGAGAATGTAGGTATGGGTAAAGATCATACTCTTTTCGCATTGATACCTGGTCAAGTTGAGTTTCGTAAGAGAAGAAACAATAGATCTTACGTTTCAGTAGTACCTTTCGCTGAATAAAGATCGTTGCAAAGCATTATTAAATCTCCTGATTTTATTACTTTCGTAATGAATTCAGGAGATTTTTTTTATCCATCAAACAAGAGCAAGCATGTTGACGCTAAAATTCATTCAAGAAAATAAGGATGAAGTCATCCAACGACTTAAAATAAAGAACTTTGATGCAGCAGGCATCGTTGACGAAATTATCAACTTAGATAATCAGCGCAAAGCAACCCAGGTTGAGGTTGAAACTTTTCAAGCTGAAATGAATGGTTTGTCAAAAAAAATTGGTGAATTATTTAAAAGTGGTAAAGCTGCTGAAGCAAATGAGGCGAAAGCTCGTACGGGTGAGCTAAAAGAAAATATAAAAGGGCTGGATGCTAAGTTGAGCGAGATAACTTCGCAATTAGATGAGCAATTGGTGCAATTACCAAATTTACCTAACGAAATTGTTCCGCCAGGAAAAGGTGAGGATGATAATGTGGTTGTAAAAAGCGGTGGAGAGATGCCGGTGCTAAACAATGCTGTGCCACATTGGGATTTAATTAAGAAGTACGATATCATCGACTTTGAATTAGGTACCAAGATTACTGGAGCTGGTTTTCCAGTTTATAAAGGTAAAGGGGCTCGTTTGCAGCGCGCATTAATTAATTTCTTTTTAGACGAAGCTGATAAGGCCGGATATGAAGAAGTTTTGCCCCCATTATTGGTCAATGAAGATTCTGGTTTCGGAACTGGTCAATTACCAGATAAGGAAGGGCAGATGTATCATGCAACGGCTGATAATTTATACTTGATTCCAACAGCTGAGGTACCAGTAACAAACTTGTATCGCGATGTTATTCTAAAAGGATCGGAATTACCAATAAGAAACTGTGCTTATTCTGCCTGTTTCCGACGTGAAGCTGGTTCGTGGGGTGCGCACGTGCGTGGATTAAATCGTTTACATCAATTCGATAAAGTTGAAATTGTACAGGTGGCCCATCCTACAAAATCGTATGAGATTTTAGATGCGATGGTGGCACATGTTCAAACTATAGTTGAGAAGCTTGAACTACCGTGGCGTTTATTACGCTTATGTGGTGGCGATATTAGCTTTACTTCTGCATTAACCTACGATTATGAAGTCTATTCGGCGGCTCAAGAGCGTTGGTTGGAAGTGAGCTCCGTGTCTAACTTCGAAAACTATCAAGCTAATCGTTTGAAACTGCGCTTTAAAGAAGAGGGAGAGAAGAAGGCTCAATTAGCACATACATTAAATGGTAGCGCTTTAGCATTGCCACGTATTATGGCAGCTATACTTGAGAACAACCAATGCGCTGAAGGCATTCGTATCCCTAAAGTATTGGTGCCTTACACTGGTTTTGATATTATTAATTAGTTCCGAAAGTTATCGAGATTAGTCAGAAGTCAGTTACAAGACAGTTTTGTTACTGACTTCTGACTAATTAACTAGTAAGCTATATTTATGTTTATTTTTAATACTACTTTTTCAGTAGAAAACAATTCGATTGAACTCTGGAAAGAGTGGATGAATCGAAATTATTTGCCAACCATGAAAGATATGGTTAAAGATTTACGCGTTGAATTGTATGAAGTTATGACGGTTGTTGACGAATCAATGACCAATTTCTCATGTCAGTTACGGTGCGAGTCGCCCGAATCTTTAGATACCATTAATAAGTATAATTCTATTTTGATGGACAATTTGAAAGGGCAGTTGGGTGATAAAAGTTTACATTTTAGTTCCATCCTGAAAGAAGTGATTTAATTTGGTTGACGAACGTATCATACTAGGCATTGATCCAGGAACTACAATAATGGGATATGGATTAATCAAAACCTGTGGTAAAAAAGCAGAGATGATTACATATGGCGTTCTGGAGTTGCAGAAGTATGATGATCATTATCTGAAACTGAAAAAAATATTTGAATGTGTTGTGCGCTTGGTTGATGCTTATCATCCTGATGAATTGGCTATTGAGGCTCCCTTCTTTGGGAAAAACGTACAATCTATGCTGAAGCTTGGCCGAGCTCAAGGCGTTGCTATGGCTGCTGCTTTATCGCGATCAGTACCTATTTTTGAATATGCACCTTTAAAAATTAAAATGGCCGTTACAGGCAATGGCCGTGCATCAAAGGAGCAAGTGGCCATGATGCTAAAGCAAATGCTTAAACTTACTGAAATGCCCAAGTATTTGGATGCAACCGATGGTTTGGCAGCAGCTTATTGTCACTTCATTCAAAATCAACGAATACAAGTTGGCTCCGGAGCAAAAAGTTGGAAAGAGTTTATTAATAAAAACCCCGGGCGTGTAAAAAAATAAAGGCCACCCTGCAGGTAGCCAAAAAAAAACCTCGCTAGTGGGCGAGGTTTGTGATATATAAGGTTGAAATATGTGCTTAAACTGTTAAGATGTCTTTTTCTTTGACAGTATACATATCATCGATCTTTGCTATGAAGCTATCGGTAATTTTCTGAACTTCGGCTTCCGCATCTTTTTCAAGATCTTCAGAAAGTCCCTCTTTCTTTAGACGCTTAAGCTCTTCATTACAATCACGACGAGTGTTTCGTGAGCTTACCTTAGCATCTTCGCATTCTTTTTTTACTTGCTTAACCAAGTCGTGACGCCTTTCTTCGGTTAATGGTGGAATATTAATACGTATCATTTCGCCATTGTTATCAGGATTTAAACCCAGGTTGGCTGCCATTATTGCTTTTTCGATACTGGTAATTAAGCTTTTTTCCCATGGCTGAATGGCAATAGTACGTGCATCAGGTGTACTAATGTTTGCAACTTGCGATAGAGGGCTCATGCTCCCGTAATAATCAACTAAAATACCTTCTAGCATCTTAGTGTTAGCCTTTCCGGCTCTGATTTTACCTAATTCGTTATCAAGGTGTTCAATAGCTTTAGCCATTCTTTCTTTGGCATCGTCAAGTATTAATTCTATTTCTTCTTGCATGGTCACAAATGTATGATAGTGTTATACCTAAATGGTAAAACAAAAATATAAAACTTTGTTTTAAATTAAAAGGCCAAGCTTTTTAGTTTGTAGTTGATTGAATAATAGTGTCTTTGGGAATGATAGGCAGGGTAAAGTAAAAGGATGAGCCCTTGCCATCTTCCGATTTTAACCATATTTCGCCACCTAATTGTTCAACCATTTGCTTGCATACAGTTAATCCAATGCCCATGCCTCCATATTGCCGGCTATTGGTTTGATCTTTCTGATGGAACTTTTCAAAAATAATATCCTGCTCTTTGTCGGGTATACCTATGCCACTGTCTTCTACAAAAAATAAATATGCTCTAATGCCGTATGGTTTGCAACCATATTTTACGAAACCTTCTTTCGTAAATTTAATCGCGTTGTCAAGTAAATTCTTAAATATTTTAAGAAGTAAAAGTTGATCACTGATCAGATAATTATGAACATCATCCAACTCCCAGGAAGCGATGATTTCTAAATTATCTTTATGAAGGAGTTTTTGGTCTCTTTTAATGTTTGAAGCAATTTGTCTAAAAAAAGCATCAAGGTTAATTTTTTTGGCAACAATCTTATATTGTGAAACATCGAGTTGAGCAAAGTCAACTATGTTATCAATCAAACCAAGTAATTGCTGTCCATTCTCTTCAATTGATTTAATGTAGTTGTTGTATTCATTACATTCAACCTGCTTCTCCAATATTCTGGAAAAACCAATAATCGCATTAAGAGGCGTTCGAAGTTCATGTGTTACTAAAGTTAGAAAGTTATTTTTCACGAGGTTCGATGCCTCTGCTGCCTTTCTTGAGTTTATCAGGTCTTGTTCGTTTTGCTTTTGTTGGGTAATGTCTTGAATATTAAGAACGAAGCTTTTGACCATTCCAAATTCATCATTAACAGTTCTTAAGTCGCATTCAATTGGTATGTTTGTGCCCGAACTGTGTTTGAAACGGAAATGCAGTGTTTGTTGCCGGGCTATATTTTTATCGTTTAAGGTTTCCCAAACGATGCTTAGGTCATCTGGGTGAACAAGCTTGTAAAGGTTTTCTTCTAATAGGTTTTCGAGAGTGTATCCGGATAATTCAACAGCTGAAGGACTAATAAAAAGGCATTTGAAGTTTTTGTCGAGTAGGATCTGTACGAAAGATGTGTTGATAGCCAAATGCTTGAACTGTTCCTTCTGCGAATACAATTTGAGTATCTTCTTTTTATCTTCGTCAATATCTTTGAATACGGTATAAATCAAGTTTCTTTCGCCTTCCGAAAAGTAAGTAAATGTCGCTTCTAACAATATACTTTCACCATTTTGCTTTACTACAACTAGTTCATTTGTTTCAAAGGGATGTTGCTCCGATAGCAGTTTAAGTGTTAATAATAGATTGTGGAAAGAACCATCGCTACTTACTTTCTTGATGCTATGTCCTTTTAAATTGCGTAAGGAATGACCTGTTAGGTTTAAAAAATTATCGCTTGCTTCAATAATTATTCCTTCTTTATTAAGAATAGCATGAGAAAAAAGTGTGGTGTCGTGTTTGGTCATTGGCTTTTTGGAAACCGCCTCACTTTCTTTTTTCTGGTTAACTAGCAGTTGACGCAGAGGTTGTAGGATTTTCATAGGTATAGCTTAGAACTGGGTACAGCGTAAATTTAAAGAAAATATATTAGGTGTAATCTGCTTAAATGATGATTTTGATCATGTATAAAAGCTACCCCCAATGTATAAATGATATCGTTACAAGATTTAAGGTCAATTATTGCAAGTATGATTTAGGTATGAATGTGACCTAAATTATTTCCAAATTCTTTTTAATCTGAAATGAAATAGTATTGAATTAGTACTAAAAATTACATTAACTTTAGTGGCTCTAAAATTAACCCACCAGATAGAATGAGTGGCTATTTGTTATAATAAAAAATGACAAATGGTTAAGCTTTTATTGTTATAAATTGTAATAATAATTGTTAAAAATTGAGTAAACAATAAGCTAATCCTGTGGAGTTAATTAGAACTGATATAAATAGAGAATTAATTCTTTAATATTCCTTGTCAGTACAAGCTTTCGACTTTACATTTGCAGCCTTGAATAAAAAATAACTATTTAAACAAATCAATAAATTTAAAAGGATTCTTATGGGTACTTTTTTTGGTTCCTCAATTGGGAAAAAGTTTGTGATGAGTATATCCGGACTTTTTTTAGTGGTGTTTCTTATTGTTCACCTCGCAATTAACCTTTTACTACTCGTTCCTGACGGTGGTGAAACATTTAACGCAGCAGCTAACTTTATGGCTTTGCCGGCTATAAAATTTGGGTTGCAGCCTGTATTGGCTTTAGGTTTTATTGTGCATATTATTTATGCGGCTATTATTACACTGCAGAATAATAAAGCACGTGGATCAGCCAAGTATGCATCAGGTAACAAAACTAAGGATGTGATGTGGGCTTCAAAAAACATGTTTGTTTTGGGTGCTACAGTATTTGCTTTTTTAGCAGTACACATTTACCAGTTTTTTGTTCCTCTGCAAATAACTCACTCAGCTCCTGAGCTGGCGAGTGGTGGGCATGATACTTATACTTTAGTTGCAAATGCCTTAACGTGTATTCCAACAGTTGTGTTTTACGTAATCGGGTCACTTGGTCTAGCGCTACATTTAACGCATGGTTTTTGGTCGGCTTTTCAAACAGTTGGAGCAAGTAATAACATTTGGCGTAAAAGATGGACGGTTATAGGAACTGTTTTCGCTTGGGTTGTTGGACTTGCCTTTAGTGCTATCGCTATTGCCATGTATTTTATTGGCAGCTGTGGAGGTTGTAATTAATTAAGGTAGTAACTTAAAAATTTACTAGTAATGAATTTAGATTCAAAGATACCACAAGGGCCATTGGCTCAAAAATGGGACAATTATAAGGCTAACCAAAAATTGGTTAACCCTGCTAATAAAAGAAACCTGGATATTATTGTAATCGGTACTGGATTAGCTGGAGCTTCTGCTGCTGCTTCTTTTGGCGAGATGGGTTTCAAGGTAAAAAACTTTACCATTCAGGATTCTCCACGTCGTGCACACTCGATTGCTGCACAGGGAGGAATTAATGCTGCTAAAAACTATCCGAATGATGGTGATTCAGTTCACCGTTTATTTTACGATACAGTAAAAGGTGGTGATTACCGTGCTCGCGAAGCTAATGTTTATCGTTTGGCTTCAGTAAGTAACGATATTATCGACCAGTGTGTTGCTCAGGGTGTACCATTTGCACGTGAGTATGGCGGATTGCTTGATAACCGTTCATTCGGTGGAGCTCAGGTTAGCCGTACTTTTTATGCAAAAGGACAAACAGGACAGCAATTATTGATTGGTGCCTACCAGTCGCTAATGCGTCAGGTAAATGCAGGTACAGTTGAAATGCATACACGTACCGAGATTGTTGACTATGTAATTGTTGATGGTAAAGCACGTGGTGTTATTGCTCGCGATTTGGTTACAGGTGAGTTCTCTCGTCATTTTGGGCATGCAGTTGTTATGGCTACAGGTGGATACGGAAATACTTTTTTCCTTTCGACCAATGCAATGGGATCAAATGGTTCAGCTGCAATTAAAGCCTACGAAAAAGGAGCTGCTTTTGCAAATCCTTGTTATGCTCAGATTCACCCTACTTGTATTCCGGTTCACGGTGAGTTCCAGTCAAAGTTAACATTGATGTCAGAATCGTTACGTAACGATGGACGTATCTGGGTTCCGAAAAAGAAAGAAGATGCAGAAGCTATCCGTGCTGGAAAGAAAAAGGCTACAGATCTTTCGGAAGACGAACGCGATTACTACTTAGAGCGTAGATATCCTGCTTTCGGTAACTTGGTGCCTCGCGATGTTGCTTCGCGTGCTGCTAAGGAAAGATGTGATGCAGGTTTTGGTGTTGGTACAACTGGCTTAGCCGTTTATCTTGACTTTAAAAGTTCAATTGAGCGATTAGGTGAAGATGCAATTCGCGAGCGTTATGGAAACCTATTCCAGATGTACGAAAAGATTGTTGATGACAATCCATATAAAGAACCAATGATGATTTATCCGGCTATTCACTATACAATGGGTGGTATCTGGGTAGATTACGAATTACAAACAACTGTTCCTGGTTTATTCGCTGCCGGAGAAGCTAACTTCTCTGATCACGGCGCTAACCGTCTTGGAGCTTCTGCTTTGATGCAAGGATTAGCAGATGGTTATTTCGTACTTCCTTATACAATTCAAAATTACTTGGCTGATGATATAGGTACGCCACGTATGACTGGAGAAGAAAAAGAATTTGTTGAAGCTGAGAAAGAAGCTAAGGCTAAATTCGAAAAACTATTGGCGATTAAAGGTGAGCGTTCTGTTGATAGCTTACATAAAGAGCTTGGTTTGGTAATGTGGGATTTCGTAGGTATGGCTCGTAACAAAAAGGGTCTTGAAGAAGCCATCGAAAAAATTGCTGCTATCAAAAAAGAGTTCTGGTCTAATGTTAAGATTCCTGGATCGGATAAGGGAATGAACGTAGAGCTTGAGAAAGCATCTCGTTTAGCTGACTTTATTACAACTGGAGATTTAATGGCACGTGATGCATTGAATCGTGAAGAATCTTGTGGAGGTCACTTCCGTGAAGAATTTCAAACAGAAGAGGGTGAAGCACTTCGTCAGGATGACAAATTTGCTTATGCTGCTTGTTGGGAGTACCAAGGAGAAGATAAAGCACCAGTAATGCATAAAGAAGACCTTACATTCGAAGTGGTTAAAGTTGCACAACGTAACTATAAATAATCATCTCGTAGGTTAATTTAATTTTCAATAGTTAAATAGAGAAAAATGGGAAATAATATAAGTTTGACTCTAAAAGTTTGGCGTCAGAACGACGCTCAGGATAAGGGTCGTTACGAATCATATAAATTAGAGGCAGTATCTGTCGACAGCTCATTCCTTGAGATGATGGATATATTAAATGAGCAATTGGTAAACGAGGGAAAAGAGCCGGTTGCATTTGATCACGATTGTCGCGAAGGTATTTGCGGAATGTGTTCATTGTACATCAACGGACGTCCTCACGGACCAGATGATGATGTGACTACTTGTCAATTGCACATGCGTAAATTCAAAGATGGTGAAACAATCACTATTGAGCCTTGGCGTTCGGCAGGATTTCCGGTCATCAAAGATTTGATTGTTAACCGTAATGCATTTGATACAATCATTGCTGCTGGTGGGTATACATCGGTAAGTACAGGTGGTGTGCCTGATGCTAATGCTTTGCCTATTTCAAAGATTGACGCGGATGAAGCAATGGACGCTGCATCTTGTATTGGTTGTGGAGCTTGTGTGGCTACTTGTAAAAACGGATCAGCAATGTTATTCGTTTCGGCAAAAGTAAGTCACTTAGCCTTATTACCACAAGGTAAAGTTGAAGCTGCTCGTCGTGCTAAAAACATGGTAGCTAAAATGGATGAGCTTGGATTTGGTAACTGTACCAATACTGGAGCTTGTGAAGTAGAATGTCCTAAGGGAGTATCAATCTCTAATATCGCTCGCTTAAATCGTGAGTTTTTATCTGCGAAGTTTAAGGACTAGTTTGATTAAGTTGATTGAAATATAGAAAGCCATCTTTTATAACAAAAGATGGCTTTTCTGGTTAAAAAAACGCTTCTCATACTTCGGTTTGGGCTGAAGCTTAGCGCAAGAAAGCTATTTCCTTAACGATAAGTTTGTTAATAACTATTATTTTTTTTACATTCGGTGCGAATAGGTCTAATTTTAAAGTTTTCAGTATGCCATATCGCCGGCTTCCCAACACTGATCAGGCACGATTACGAGCCCTTAAATCTACTCTGCAAAAAGGTATGCAAGTGAGTCCTTTTGATTTGGCATTTTCGCAGAAGCTGTTTTTAGAACTTCAATCCTATTTACCACAATACGAACAGGCAATATCACAATATAATTTCAGTAAAGAACGGCAAGCTAAGTATGGTAAATTGTTAGCTGATCAGTTTAAAATCACGCGCTTATATGTGTCGCATTACATTCAAGTACTGAATTTTTGTATTATAAGAGGAGAGTTAAAGCCTGATGCCCGTACGACATATGGTATGTCGGAGAATGATAAAACTGTACCTGAATTAGGAACTGAGCAGCAACTCATTCAAGTTAGTAAGCAACTTATTGAAGGCGAGGAAACCAGAATGCTTCATGGGGGAGGACGAATATATAACCCTTCCATTGCTATGGTGAAGGTGAAGTATGAAAAGTTTATAGAGTATTTTAACAACCATAAAAATTTATTGGTAACTACTCAAAAAATGCACGATAAGGTGGTTGACTTGCGTGCTATGGCTGATCGCTTAATCGTGAATATTTGGAACGAAGTTGAGGCTAAGTTTGAGAATTTACCGGGAGATGAAAAACGACAGAAAGCGTCGGATTATGGGATCGTTTATTTCCTTCGCAAGCACGAAAAGGAGCAAGTTAAGGGTACGAAGTAGCGTGTTCTAAAGCTCAGATAGGAAAACAATCAAGCTTATTTTTTGATCTCTTATATTTAGTTTCTTTCTAATTCTCGAACGTGCAACATCTACGCTACTTATCGTCATATGTGTTAATTGTGATATTTCTTTAGAACTCATGTTTAATTTTAATAGAGCACAGAGTTTCAGGTCGGAAGCGCTTAGATTGGGGTATTTTTGAATGAGTTTATTGTTGAAGTCAGGATGCACACTGTTGAAGCTGTCTTCAAATTCTTTCCATTGTCGTTCGTTTAAGCCAGCATCTAAAGAATCTATCACATTCTGAATTGGCTCGACATTACTTTTTTTAAGGTTTGCTTTGCAGTTGTTTAACTTTTCGACAACCGATTTTATTAGCTCGTTGCGCTCGTTAAGCAAAAGTGCTTTTGATGTTAATTCATTATTCTTTTGCCCAACTGTTTCAAGCAAAAGTTTTTCTTTCAGTTCTTGATTTTCTTTCACAAGTATCAAGCGTTTTCTATTTACTCGCCTGCGAACGATCATTGTTGATATGATTAAAAACAGAAAAGCTATGCAAAAACCTAGAAGAATTCGATACCTGAGCATTTTTTGTTCATGTTCAACATTATCTAGCTTTCGCTGATAATTAATCTTTTGCATTTCATCATTAAATTCTTGCTTCAGGAATTCTCGTTCATTATTGGCAAGGTTTAAACTATCTTTCAGTTCTACAAATTCAAATAAATAATTGTAGGCTTTGTCATACTCTTCGTTGAAATAAAAAAAAGAGTGCATTAATTGCAAAAGATTGGTTCGGTCTTTAAGAAAATCATACTCTTCGTATAAATCATATGCCTTATAGTACCACTCTTGCACTTCATGTTCCTGTCCCGATAGCTCTTTATAGCCTGCCATGCTTGCATATATAAGGGTCAGGGCTTGGTAGTCATTATTTTTCTCAGCAATATCTAAAGCCTCTGTCAGTAAATCTTTTGCTTTATCAAGACTATCATTGTTCATGTAAATACAGGCAATGTTATTCATTAGAATTACTGCGTTTACAGTATCATTGTGCGCTAGGCGTATATTTAGGCCCTTTTTATAATATTTGAGAGCTTTAGCCCAGTCGGAGTGATAGTATATTAAGCCTATGTTATTGTAGCACGCCGCAATGTGGTTGTTTAAGCCAGCTTCTTCTGATACTTCAATAGCTTGTAAATAACATTGTTCTGACTTTTCATAATCGCCCAAGGAATAGTGCATTTCTCCTTGATAGTGAAGTGCAATGGCGATGTCGTTACTATCATTTAATTGTTTGGCAAGTTCTCCGTATTCTTTATAGCATTTGAGAGCTTGTTGATAATTCATGTTGAACTCAAAATTCTTTGCTAAGCCATACTTCGCTGTTGTCATTTCTCTTAAGAAATTATGCTCCTCAGCTAAATTATAGGCCAGATCAAAAAGTTTAGACGATTCCTTGAGTTGATTTTTCTGTGTTTTAAATGCCCAATTCGTTAACTTATGTGTTTTAATCAGAGGGTCTTTTTCATTCATTATATTTATCAGAACAGTATCGAGTGAGGCTGTGCTAACGGCTTGCAATTCAGTAAGCGAGTTCCAATAAAAGATAATTAGCAGGGAGTATATTGAAAGTTTACTAAGGTTCTTAAAATGTAATATCATGTCAAGTAAGTTTCGAATCAGCTATGCGTATACGCTTAAGCAATGAAAAAGATATGAAACGCGTTATTAGAATTAGGTTTTTCACAGGAGAAATGATATTGATGGCGAGTTCAATGTTAGCATAAAACTTAGTTCTTTGTTTTGAAGATGCTAAAATGCAGATATCATATCGAAATATGAACTAATTATGCCGAATTCATAGGTTTGATCTTGTGTTGTGCTTTGCTAACTGCTTGACTGAGTATAGAAGAATAATGATTAATACTAAACTATATACTACCATTAAACCAAATGGATTCTCACTTGGCATTTCAAAAATCGAGTTGTTGCTACCATGGTTTTGATGATATGAATATAGAATAACTGCCATTAGGTTATTGACAAAGTGAGCAGCAATAGGAATCCAAATATTTTTAGAAAATACCATTAGATAACCCAGAATAATACCCAAAGCAAATCTTGGTAGAAAGCTGAGAAATTGTAAATGTATGGCGCTAAAAACAAAGGCAGTTATAAAAACAGCTATGTGAACATTTCGAAATACTGAAGCTAATTCTTTTTGAATTAGTCCTCGAAATAACCATTCCTCACCAATGGCCGGCAATACACACAACATGAAAACGGTAATAATAATCTGGGTAAATGTAGCAGATTGTATCATTAAATCGGTTAATTCTTTGGCTTCGATTTCTTTGTTTTTAATCCAAGATGCAACTGATTCAAGGGCTTCGGGTAGTGCAAGCTGTTGGTTTAGCCAGCCTGTCCAGGTAATAAAAGCTTGACTAAAGAATATGACTAGAATAGTAAGTACTATCAATATGGCATTTGACCTTCCTTGGCCAGGCATAACCGTTCTATTATTTGGGTAAAGGGCATATGTAGCCAGTGCAGATGGAAGAACAAAGATGCAAATGCTCTGAAAAATTTGCGCTCCTTGTAGAAATGGAATATTGGCTTTAAGTGCTCCTTCAACACTCAAATCAATGTGAAAGATATATTGACCAACAAGTAGAGTGATAATAGAGCCAATTATAAGGCCACATACAACAAAAAGTAACATCAAAATTAATTTGTTGTAAGCCGAAAGATCTTTGAAGTAGCCTTGTATCATAATTGCAAATATAGCACGATTGGAAAAAATGAGAGAATTTTGTTAATATCAAAAAAGCTTCCCAAATTATTGAAAAGCTTTTTTGATATAGATAGTGAGTTACTATTTGTTTATGATTTAGATTTTAGAATCAACTTATCGTATAGGAAAAGAGCAACTACTGCTCCAATAGCAATACCTGAATAGACCATCCATATTTTAGATGGGTTATAATTCACCCAAATAAAGTTTGTTAATTCAGCATCTGTCATGCCAGTTAGTTCCATGGCCTTATTCCAATAATCATTTTTGGTAAAAGTATCTGAAACATCCGTGATTTCTAAACCTCTTTTAGCAACTTCTTGCTTTAAAAGGTATAGTTTTCCTGCCGCTTTATCGTACATATCACCTGATACAAAACCGGCCAACTGGTGACCAACTGCTATGGGTAAGAAAGATGTACCCATATATAGTGCTTTCTTATCAGGAGGTGCTATGCTTCCAACATATTCGGTAAATTTTGGACTACTCGCCATTTCCCCTATGCTAAACGTTAAAATACCTATTAATATAAACCAGATATTTTGAAAGGCAAACATCATACCGACTCCAATGGCAAGTACAAATATACCACTCATCATAGCATTTAAAGGTTTGTATTTCATTACTAAGCCAGATATCCATATTTGGAATATAATGATGAAGAAGGCATCAAAACTACCTATCGTTACTGCAGTAACGGTTCCATCTTCTGTTCCAATAGCTTCGGCCAACCAAGGCCAAACACTATGGAGTGCATTGTAAAAGCTTGACGTATCTACCCAATCGTCAACAAAAACCGGGAATGCATAATAAAGCTGGTTAAACGCTGTCCAAAAAGCAACCATAATAATAAGGAACAACACATATTTGAAGTTCTTTATAGTTATCCATATATTAATTAAGGCCTGCAGAAATACATGGCCTAAAGATTCTTTATCCTCACATTCTTCACGACCAGGTTCCTTAAAAAAGAAAAAGACAAAGATGTAATTTATAGATATGGTGATCATCGAGATATAAAATACCCAATCCCAACTTTTTTGGTAAATAGCTCCAGCAATGAATGGACCTAAGAAACCACCAATATTAATCATCATATAAAAAATTCCAAAACCAATTGAAGCTGTTTCTTTTGTTGTTGTTTTGGAAATCATAGCTGAGATAATTGGCTTAAAAAGCGCTCCAGCAACCGCTAAGTAAATGTATGCGGCAAACACTAATGTAAAGGTGTTAAATGTTGCTACCATCCAATAACCACTTACATACATGGCATATGAGAGAATGAGAATCTTTTTATAGCCTACTCTGTCGGCTATAGCTCCTGTAAAGAGGGGTAGGAAATACAAAAGCATTGATCCGGTACCCATAATTACACCTTTTTGAGCAGATGTAAATCCTAACGCTCCTGTATCGGAACTATTTACCAGATATAAGGCAAACGCCATATAAAAGCCATACCATGCCCACCTTTCGAATAACTCCATTGTGTTTGAGACCCAAAAAACCTTTGGGAAACTTCTTATCGTACTTCCAATCCCTGCCATAATTCAAATATTTCTTATTTTCTGCGGCGGCTAAAATAGTCTCTTTCTGCAATAAACAAAAGAACTAAGTGCTTATTACTTTAATATTTCTGTTTGGCAGGCTAAAAAGATTGTTCTGAAGATTAGTTCGACGCGTTTTTGCATCGCTTCAAATTCTATTTTATCAATGGTATCACTTGTTTGATGGTAATCGGTGTGTAGGCCACTGAAGAATCCAAGTATGGGGATGCCTTGTTTATGAAAGGCATAGTGATCGGATAAATTGATAAAAGAGCCATAACCCCGCTTGTATTCCTTGTGTAAAGTAAGCGAATCACTTTGGTTGGCCACTCGGCAAATGGAATCCAAAAGTGGATAGTGGCTTGCTCCAATCAAGTACAAGTAGTTTTCCTTATCAATCGAGTCATTTCTGCCAATCATGTCAATATTAAAGTTGGCTTTTACTTCAAAAGGTAATTGTTTTTGCTGTTCGGCAAAATGTAAGGCGCCCAATAAACCAAGTTCTTCACCTGTTGTTGCCAAAAAGAGAATATTACGATCAAGTTTTTCCGGGATATTTTGGAATGCCTTAGCTAAGGTGATTAATGCTGAGGTGCCACTGGCATTGTCGTCTGCACCATTATAAATGTTTTTACCTTTTTTACCAATATGATCGTAATGTGCACTTACAACAATGGTTTCTTCTGTTGGTTCCTTGGCTTTGATGTATCCAACTATATTTTGGGTTTCGATGGGTTCAATTATGATAGGGCAGGATAAAGAGATGCTCGGGGTTGGAAGTTTTTTTAACGTTTTAGGATCATTAATATACAGGAGATCATCCTCAGAAGTTTCAAATAGTAATTCGGCAAAACTAGCTTTAACAGCAAAGGTTTTAGAACTGTAAGCAGAAAAACTAGGTCTGTCCTTAAATATCTTTTGTTGCGAATTATCGGAATTTACTTGTTGAATCAATCGATTGAATTGCTCGTCGTTATTGGGATTGGCAATAATAAGCGCTTTGGCACCTTTATTACGTATCAGCCTATTGATGCTGTAATATCGGCTAAGATTATTAATATATGCAAAAGCAACCTTACCTTCTAGATTTAATTGTGCCACTATTGAGTCAGTACCATTGCCAATAAAAACACATTTCGCTTCAATAGCAGGTTCTATTGGTGAATAGGATTGGTACACCATATCCTCATTGTTAACTAAGATGGTATCGCCGTAGCTAATGGCGCATTTACCCCAATGCCATTGCCACATGTTAAACGATTGATAAAAGGTGGTGTCGTTATAGGGGTGTAGTTGCAGGGAGCTAAATTGATTTTTAATATAATGAGCAGCCTTTATTTGACCTTCACTTGCGGTAAATCTACCTTCTAAGCTATCAGAAGCTAATATTTCAATGTGTTTGCGAAGTTCTGTTTTTGTTATCGGTTCAAGGTATTCCTCTTTTAACTCTAACTCTTGAGCATTAAGGTGAGTAAGAAATAATGATAAGATTAGTATGACAATTGAACCCCGCATGTGTTGTGTATTTTGTTATCCTAAAGATATACTTTTCAACTCAAGAAAAGCTTTTTTGTTGCGAGTTTTGAATAATCATCTTTTTTAAATTAATGCAAAGAGTCAATGCGGCGTTAAGTTAAACCGCTTGTATAATGAAGCTGGCTTTATCTGCATTTCATTTGAAAAGGCCATTCATAATTATCGGGAGCATTAAACCAAAATAAATAAGTCCACTTTCGTGGTTAAAATAGTATTACATTGATTCTTACCTTTCTTAAATGCTGTTTTATTAAGCTTTCCCTTTAAAGATGTTGTTGTAATCGATGTAGTATAAAACTTTAAGCGATATTGTATTGGTTTGATCCAATTTCCAAGTGTTCTTTAGATTATCTAAATATTTAGCGTTAACTAATTTAGTCTCATCTTCAATTATGTTTTTCCAACTCAAAATCATTTCAGATCCCGGAGCAAAGACCCAACGAACGAACATGTCGATGTTAAATAAATTGTAATTTTTGTCATTATTTTCTTTGTACTCATCATTAGGTTTCAAATCACCATTTTTTTGCAATAAGTAATATTCCATGTTCTCAACGGATGCCCAATAATGTCGTCCTCTTAGATTTAGGCTTAGCTTATTGTTAAATGTATAATCCATTTTGAGGACATTTTCAACTGTATGAAGATTGCGTCTTGAAAAGTGTATGGAGTCGACATGTGTATCATCAACATAACCATAGTCATTTTCTTCGGTATTATAACTAAGTTCATAATCGAGGTTAATTCTTTGCCCTAATCGCAAACCTAAACCTACGCCGACCCAATTTGCTTTTAAATCATTTTCAGGTCGAACAAAGTAGCCACGATAGGCATAGACATTAAACATCTTAGTGAAATCGCTATGGACAAATAGGTTGAAATTGTAACCTTGGGGTTTGTTGAAATAGCGCCCTGCAACTCTAGGTTCATCGTAATTTCGTTCATCCGAGAACCATACGCCACGCATTTCAAAACCATAGTTATTCATGAATTTCCATTCGGTGTAAATACCTAGTTCATGATTATTCAAATCCCAGGGTTTAATTATTCGATTCTGTTCATACCACATACGGGTGAACATGTCTCTGAAAACACTAAATGGTTCAACCTGTCTAAACCTTAGAGAAAGCTCCGTGTCAAAGCGATTGTTTCTTCTCAAATAACCCATATCATTGGGGTTATAATCATCAGAAATGGCGGTTGTTTCAATACCGTATTGCCAAGTTCCACCATTCTTGGCTAGTTCGAGTTCTGAGAACCAACCTGTTTCTTTTGTCTCTCTTCCACGATGACTTATTCCGCCTTTGCCACTTAATGCATAATTTAAGCTTTTATCCCTGAATTGAAATTCTGTTGCTGTAACATTGGCCATGAAGGGATCGCCATACATCGACATGTTTGTGTTAATCAAACTGACGTATGAATTGTTTTTCAAACTTTGATCAATAACGGCCACATTATAATTTGTGAAGGGTTGTATTAAAGTATCACGAAATGTGTTATTGGCAGTATCTTGTATGGTAGCATATGATTCAAGCGACATGGCATTTAATATCCCTACAGCCAAGCCATTTTTGCCTCGGCCGGAAACTTTAGTTGCATTTATTAATTGTGTTTCTGATGGTTGGTGGTAGATGGTGTCTTTTTTTTCTAAATCACGGTTTTTATTGAGTGCAAATTTAGGCCTACTTCCTATTCTTCGAGAGTAAAATATATCACCCCGTTGGAAAAGCTCTACGCCTTCAGTGAAAAATTGGCGCCTTTCACTATAATATATCTCATAAGGAGAAAGGTTCAGTTGCTTATCGTCAGATTGAATCTGACCAAAGTCGGGAATCACCATCATATCAAGGGTATAGCTTTCACTAATTCCATACTTTAGATCTAATCCTCCCTTGTAGGTGAAACTAGAAGTTTGATCTGCTTCATTGTTTTCCCAATAAGTTGCCAAATATGGCGAAAAGGATAAGCGGAGCGGCGGTTTAATGTCTTTAATACCCGTTAGTTCTCCCTGTTGATGAATAAAACCATTGACGTTTCTATCAATAAAACTCCAGGAGTTATTGGAATTGTAACGCCTAATATTTCGAAACATATTTAAGCCCCAGGTATGAACTGGTTGATCAGGGAAACGTAAAGCAGAATAGGGGATTCGCATTTCAATTATCCAGCCTTCGTCGGTAATACGTGTTTTGCTTTCCCATACAGCATCCCAATTGCCATCTTCTCTGTCACGATCACTTTTAATAGCTTTAATGTCGCTCTGAACACCTGCCGGCGTGATAAAAAAGCCGTACGATAACTGGCCTTGATTATATGGATCGAAATAAACACCAAAATAATCAGACATGCCCATGTTATCACGAGCTGATAAAAAATTAAATATACTATCTGGTGCACTATCATATAACATGGCTCCCAAATAAACGGCGCTTTGATCGTAAAAGAAGAAGACCTCTGAAGGTTGCATAGATGGCTGCCCATTATAAGGTTCTAATTGCAAGAAGTCAGCTGCTGGTTGTACACGTTGATATACCGTTTCATCAAGAACGGCATCTATTTTTAAAGGTTCTTCAATAAGGAGGGCTTCGGTATTCTTTTTGTTTTGAGCTATGGCACTGCACGATAGTGCCAAAAATAGTAGGACTAATTTAACTTTGTTCATTTGGGTTTAGTTGATGCTTATATGTATTGCAAGATACGAAATAAGCTCTAGTTTTTTTGTTAAAGCATTGTTAATGCATCATTCAATTACGACGTTTAGTCATGAGTTATAGTTACAATCCTGATTCTTGTAGGTAATTCTATGTTATTTGTAAGCGATCAATTATTATCTTTGTCGTTTCGTGAAAATATTGAATTAAAAGATTTCGTTTTTTTAAACGTATAAAATAATAGAGCAATGAATTTTGTTGAGGAATTAACTTGGAGGGGCATGGTTCATGATGTGATGCCTGGTACCGAAGAACAATTAAAAAAGGAATTAACATCGGCCTATGTTGGTATTGACCCAACGGCTGATTCGCTTCATATTGGTCACCTTGTAAGTGTAATGATGCTGAAACATTTTCAGGCATGCGGACACAAACCTATCGTTTTGGTAGGTGGAGCCACTGGTATGATTGGTGATCCATCAGGAAAATCAGCGGAACGTAATTTGTTGGACGAACCTACTCTGCGTAAGAATCAGGAAGGTTTGAAGAAACAGTTGGCTTTATTTCTTGATTTTGATTCAAGCATGGATAACGGTGCAGAGCTCGTTAATAATTACGATTGGATGAAAGAGTTTTCATTTCTTGAATTTATTCGTGATATCGGTAAGCACATCACTGTTAATTATATGATGTCAAAAGATTCGGTAAAAAAACGCTTGGGATCTGAATCAAAAGAAGGCATGTCGTTTACCGAATTTACTTACCAATTGGTTCAAGGTTTTGATTTTCTTCAATTGTACCGCGATAAGAATTGTAAAATTCAGATGGGCGGTTCTGACCAATGGGGTAATATTACTACAGGTACAGAACTGATTCGTCGTAAAGAACGAGGCGAAGCATTTGCTTTAACTTGTCCTTTAATTACAAAGGCTGATGGTGGGAAGTTTGGTAAAACGGAATCTGGTAATATTTGGCTCGATCCTGAAAAAACGAGTCCATATCACTTTTTCCAGTTCTGGATGAATACATCTGATGCTGATGCTGAGAAGTACATTAAGATATTTACCATGTTGACCAAGGACGAAGTCGCTGAGTTGGTGAAGGAACAAAATGAAGCACCTCATTTAAGAGCTATGCAGAAACGCTTAGCGCAAGAAGTGACAGTGATGGTTCATGGTCAAGAAGCTTATGATTCAGCTGTTGAAGCATCTCAAATATTATTTGGTAAAGCCACTACTGAGGCCTTGCGTAAAATTGATGAGCAAACGCTACTTGCTGTTTTTGAAGGTGTACCACAGTTTAAGGTGGATGCAAAACTATTTACCGATGGTGTTAATGTGATTGATTTATTAGCAGATGCTGCCATGGTGTTTCCATCAAAAGGAGAATTACGACGCACCATTAAGGCTGGAGGAATGAGTGTAAATAAAGAAAAGGTAACTGACGCAGAATTGAAGTTTGATACATCAGCTCTTTTAAACGATAAATACTTATTGGTTCAGAAAGGAAAAAAGAATTACTTCCTTGTAATTGCAGAGTAATACCGATAGCACAATGAAGCTGGCCTTATCTGCATTTCATTTTTGCTAAGCTATTCATTATAGCATCGGCATTATACCAAAAATAATAAGGCCACATTCATAGTTTAAATGGTATAACAGATAACTGGTTGAAGCCAGTTTTAAAATAAAGAACGGAGAGTTAATCAAATATGATTGGCTCTCCGTTTATTTTATTATCAAGAGTATTCTAAAAGTTATTATTTAAACTCGATGCCTATAATGGAAACATCATCGAAAACCGAATTCTTATCAAGAAGTTTATTGATGATGCCTTTAAGTTCCATGAAGTTAATTTCAAGTGGTTGGTCGTTCGAAATGGCATCTTCCACTTCTTCGGCACACGATTCTACCTGGTTACCTTCATCAATTTCAACTAAGCCATCCGTAAAAGCTAATAGTTTC
Source organism: Carboxylicivirga fragile (assembly GCF_050589805.1). NCBI lineage: Bacteria > Pseudomonadati > Bacteroidota > Bacteroidia > Marinilabiliales > Marinilabiliaceae > Carboxylicivirga > Carboxylicivirga fragile. The sequence goes on from NZ_JBNGOY010000009.1 coordinate 124,137, forward strand.
GAACCTTTTGGAATGGTTACTTTACCTATTTCTACCGACGGAACAAAATCAAGCATGCCAAGACCAATACATCCTTTTTCAAGATGTGTCAATTGATTTTTTTTCTTGTCGAACAAGAGTGGAGGTAAGTGTCCTGCATTAACATAGGTTAAACGTCTGGTTAATAGATTATATCGACCAATAAAAAGAGTGATAAATTTTTCATTGTTAGCACTGGCATTTACACGATCGTTAAGTTGATGAACTAACTTCTTTAGGTTTACTCTGGAGGTAAATAACGAATGTATAACTGCTTGAAAATTGGACATTACCATGGCGGCTGACATTCCTTTACCAGAAACATCTGCAATGCAAAAACCTATTGATTGTCTTGAAAGTTGAAAAGCATCGTAATAGTCGCCTCCCACGCCCATGTGCGGTTGATAGAAGGTGTGAATATTTAATTTTGATGTTTGCGGCATTTGTTCTTTGCTCGGCACCAATTGGTTTTGAATGCGTGATGCCAATTCCATTTCTTTCTTCATCACCTTTTGCTCAAGCAAAGCAGTTTGCATTCGTTTATTTTCAACGAATACAATGATAAGGTTTGAAATAATCTGAATAAGCTTTAAATGCTTAATGGTTGGACTGATGCCTTGTTGTTCTTCCTCAATATCACCGATGAGTACAAATCCGATGGCCTTAAACCGATGGAACAAAGGAATTACGGCATCAAAACCTTTCAGGTTAGGTGGATGCGAAACAGTAATGCTTTCGATACTATCGTATTGAAGCAAGTCTTTTTCAACACTAATCATCTCGGCTTCTTCGTTACTTACGCCAGAAATTAAGAGGTTGTGCCAACTTTCATTCGAATAGGTAAATACCAATACTTTACCTACCTCTAATTCTTCTCGAAGTAAAATTTCAAATTCGGCAAGAAGGTCTTCAATGGAGTGATCTTCATTTATGGTCTGCGCAATATCAAGGATAATATTTAATCTATCCTTGTACAGTCGAAGTCTTTTCTTTTTCAGTTGGGTTACCATAAATGTTGAAAGATAATATCAACTAATATATTAAAAAAAAGCTACAAGTGTAAGTTAATTTTAATAATGCATGATATTAAGGGAGTTATAAACAGGCCATTGATTTCAATTAACTTCACCTAAGTGTTGAATATGAAATCAATGGCTTGTTTGTATTAAAGTTATTAACCTTTAATAAAATTATTTTGAACGTTCAACATAAGAGTTGTCACGCGTATCGATTTTAATTTTATCACCAGTATTGATGAATAAAGGTACCATTATAGTGGCACCAGTTTCAACTGTTGCTGGTTTTAACGAGTTTGTTGAAGAAGTATCTCCACGCATACCTGGTTCGGTATAGGTTACTTCAAAAACAACATTGTTAGGAAGGTTAACCATTAATGGAGTTTCGGTATCCGCATGATAAAGCACTTCAACTTCCATACCTTCTTTCAAAAGACCAGTATTGTCAATCAAGCTTTTATCAATTGGAATTTGTTCGAACGATTCCATGTTCATGAAATGATATCCCAAATCATCGTTAAAGATGAATTGATGTGGACGACGCTCAACACGAGCTTCATTTACTTTCACACCTGCATTAAAAGTATTATCAATTACTTTTCCAGTTGATACATTTTTTAGCTTTGTTCTTACAAAAGCGGCGCCTTTCCCCGGTTTTACGTGTTGGAACTGTACGATGAAGAATAACTGTCCATTATACTCAATGCACATTCCATTTCTGAAATCAGACGTATTAGCCATAATATTGAAATTGTGATAATTATTTAATTCAAAAAAACGCTGCAAAAATAGTGCAAAAGCACTAGATATTTGCATAAAAGGCAAAGGGAATTGCTTTTATGACATTATTTTGATCTGATTTTAATTGTGTTGAAGAAGAAAGGTGATCTTTTAATTAAAACCGAATACTATCAAAAGGATGCATTAGACCTCTAAATTCATCCAGAATACAAGTAAAGGAACCAACCGCCAGATTAAATTTTACTTTTATTGGCATCCTGTTTCTATCCTTTGTAATCCAAACATGCATGTCATCCTCAGTTTTAAAGGCTCTTCCCACTTCGGTTACTGGAGAAAATTTATAGCACTCCACTTTCCCAAACTTGGTTTTTATTACCTCTGTGCCTCTATATCGTATTCGTAATGGAAAGTTTTCATCCGAAAAGTAGGTCATGAACTCAATTATTTCATTTTCTTTCAGGTTGTCATCAAACTTATGATTACGAGCGAAATAAAAAGCCGAAAGTATATCCAATATGCTATCCTGTACAGTATGAATTCCGGATTTTTGACTTAAGACAGTCGAAGAATCGCGATTGTAAGTGACTTCATTGTAATAGCGATAACGACCTTCTCGAATGCTTCTAACAGCTTTTACAGGTAATTGTGTTTTAGGGTTGATGTAACTTTCGTATTGGTCGCGTATCTTATAAATGACGTCGGCCATACCAACGGTTTGACCTTTACCAATAACATGATGTACTCTTTCTCCGTTTAAAACTGTATCACTAACTGTTAAATATGCTTTTCCACCTGTTACAAAGCCATAGTTTAAAGTAAAGACTAGTTGTTCACCTCCTTTATAAGCTTGATGCTTAGTAAGTGGATATGAAGGAATATATATGGTATCTGCTTTTTCTTGAGCTTTGGCTAATAAAGTGAATGAAAACAGTAATGCGAATAATATGGCAATTAAATGTTTCATAAGCGAATTTTAAAGATTTATCTCTTGTTCATATGACAATTAAACGTTTAAACTCACTTATTAGTTTCGTATTAGAGTACCTTCTTCTTGGGTGTAGTTGCAACAAAATCTTTAAGGTAAAATGGCTCAAAGTAAGCTACATCCTCAAACTTTTCCTGTTTAAAAAGATCTTCAGCCATTGTAGCAATGTTTTTAGCAAGCGGATCACAATCATCGATGAATTGTGCATTTTTATGTTGGATGATTGCTTTGCATTTCTCAGCTCCGTTTCCAAAAAACACAATGTTGTTTTTCTCTAGCAAAGAAGCAAAGGATGCTTCGTCCACGATTTTAGCAGAAATTGGCTCAACAAGTTTAAAGTTGGTATCAAACAATGCAGTGTAGACCTCCATTCTACGTGCATCCATCATGGGGCAAAATAATGTTGGCAACGATGAAGATGATTTGAAATCTCTAATAACAGGAGAACTAAGAATGTGCATTGAGTCAATGGCAATAAGTGGCTTGTTAAGCGCATAACAAATTCCTTTTGCTGTGGAAACTCCTATGCGAAGTCCAGTATATGATCCCGGACCACTACTTACAGCCACGGCGTCAATCTCTGAAAGAGTAGGTGTGTTTTCTTTTTCAAAAAGAGCCTCGATGAGTATGGTTAGATTACTTGCATGAGAGTTGGATTCGTACAACTCTTCTGATGCTATTACTACTCCATCTACACTATACGCTACAGAACAAACTGATGTTGAGGTTTCAATGCTTAATATCTTGGCCATACCTGAAATTTATACCCTTTGTATTCGAATTAACATTTGGCACAAAAATATAAAATATCACTGTATTACTTCTCCTTTTTATCTGAGAATAGCTTATCAACCACATTTATTAAGTCTCCATCCTTCAATTTTCGAGAGATTGCAGAATACGGTCCGCTTATTACAATGTCCTCTTCTTTTAATCCATCGGTAATCTCAATGTATTTCGAATCCTGGATTCCAGGTGTTACTTTTTGCTGAACGGCCACGCCATCTCTGGCTATAAATACAACTTCTACCTTCTCGTCCATGTCCGCTTTATTAACTTTAATAGAGTCCGTTGAGATGGAATCAACTCTAGTTGTAACGGATTGAATTGGTATGGTTAAGATATCATATTTAGTGTTCGTTTGAATATCTACAGTAGCCGACATGCCAGGTCGGAAAGGGTAGTGGTTAGTTTTACCTTTTATTAATTCTTGGTAAGATTCTGGTAGAATCATTACACGTACTTCAAAATTTGTTATTTGATCGGCACTGGTTCCTTGTGTTTTAGCGGAATTAGCAATTTGTGTTACCAAACCTGTGAACTTTTGCTTTAAATAAGCATCAACTTCAATCAAGCAAGTATCTAACATACTTACTCGAATAATGTCATTCTCGTTTACATCAACCAATACTTCCATTTGATGAAGGTTAGCCAGAGTCATCATTTCGGTACCTTCGAATTGAGCAGTACCTACCACACGCTCGCCCTTTTCAACATTAAGCCTTGAAATGGTTCCGTCCATTGGGGCATATATGGTTGTTTTATACAGGTTGTCTTTTGCTTCGTTAAGAGAAGCTTTTGAATTGATGACACTTGCTAGTGCCGACTGCACATTCGCCTTTGCAATATTGTATTCCGAAAGGGCTAATTCGTATTCTGATTCTGAAATGGTTTTATCATCCCAGAGTGTTTTATTTCTGTTAAAGCTTAGTTCTTTCTGAACCAGCTGTGCTTTAGCTTGCGTAAGGTTAGCTTCTGCCGATTTTAGCGAAGCTTGCATTTTTTCGTAGTTTCGTTCGTAAATGTCAGGTTGAATGCGTGCTAACATCTGTCCCTTTTTTACTTCATCGCCTTCTTTGATAAGTAACTCAAGTATCTCGCCTGATACGTCGGAGCTAATTTTAACCTCAACTTCTGGTTTGATTTTGCCGTTGGCTGTAATTGTTTCAGTAATTTTTCTTTTCTCAACCTTTTCGGCTAAAACTTTTTCCTGGTATTCCTGGCCAATCCAGCCTTGTTTTTTACCAATAACTAATACAATGATGATTACAACTAGTGCAGCAAGTGCAATGACAACAGGCTTCTTCATGAGTAGGTTATTTGTTTCCGGCTAATTTAATAAAAGCCATTATAATAATGTAGTGTCGGCGATGAAATAATTAAGCAAATCAGTTTTTTATAAAAAAACACCAATTAATACAGCGATTAATTGGTGTTCAAGCAGCTTTGGGTAGGCAACTTTTATAGTTCGATAGGTATGCCCTTATAAAAGTCTAATATTTTTGTTCGAAGTACGTATTCGTATTTAGCCTGTAATAAATCTGATTGCGCTCTCGTGAAATCTGTTTTAGAAACATTGTAATCAACGGAGTTAACCAAGCCTACATTAAATTTCTTCTCTGTATATCTAAATGATTCCTTAAATGAATTCACTGCTTCTACACTTGAAAGGTATTTATTGTACGATGATCGGGCATCAACGTAGGCTTGTTGGATGTCTTTACGAAGATTTTGTTTTTGTTGCTCAAGTTGTAATTGAGCATCGTTTACACCAATGCGTGCATTTGAAACACTAGTTTTTGTTTGAAGGCGATTGAAAATAGGAATTCGCAACGAAAAACCAAGATAAGAACTTCGCGTTCTATCCCATTGACTACCAATTGATGTGTTGTAATTGTTAGGGTCGTCCAGTAAGGAGAAGGAACTAGCATTCATTCCAATTCCGAGCCCAAAAGTTGGGTAAAAACCACCTTTGGCAATCTTCAGGTCATATTCTGAACTATTAAGATTGTACTGTGAGCTTTTTATTTCAGGCATAATGTCAAGTGCCGTTGCAAAAATAGTATTAGGTTGATCGGGTAAGAATTGATTTAATTCAGGAATATTTGGGGATTCAATGTCAAAACCTACCGGGTTCTCAATGTCTAATAGTTGAGCCAAACTAAGTAAGGAAACCATTAGGTTATTTTCTTGTTGGGTCACATTTAATGCCTCTTTGGCGGCCTGAGATTTTATTTCTAATAGGTTGCCCATTGCTACGCTTCCCGCATCTACTAATTTCTTCGTGCGTTCAACTTGCATTTTACTCGTTTCCGCTTGCTCAATAGCAACGGCTAATAATTCTTTGTCAAAAAGTATTTGCATGTATTGCGCTGTTATCTGTAGAGCAATATCATTCTTTGTTTTTTTCGAATCTTCAAGCGCAGCTTTTAAGTTGTACTCATTTCGTTTAATGGTATTACTTTTTGTCATTCCTTCAAATACCGAGATATTACTCGTAATGCCTGGAGATAATGAGTAGGTGCTTTCCTGAACATTGGCAGCCTCTTGTTGAACCCAAGTGTAGCCATAGTTTAGATTTCCACTTAAACTAGCATTTAAATCTGGTAGGCGATCATTTTTACTTTGTTTGAGTAAATTATCTTGATAATCGGCATTAATTACTTGTCGTTTAATAGTAATGTTATTCTCATGTGCATAGGTTATGCATTCCAATAATGACCACTGTTTCACTTCTTGTGCTTGCGATGCAGAAGTCAATAGTAATATGGCAGCAAATGCTAGTAAAGCTTTTTGTATCATTGCTAAGATGTTTTTCCGTTAGGATTAGTGTTTTATTTCTCTCAGGTAAAATGTGACCGGAGTCAAGCTCCGGTCGTGACTATGAAAATTCAACTAAAAGTATCAATTAAATATTGAATTTAGCCTTTTGGAATCTTTATTTTATCTTCTTCGTCAAGTCCTTCAGTCACTTCAATCTTAATGCCATCTGATAAACCAGTTGTAATAAGACGCTTTTCAAATAGCTGCTCGCCAGTTTCAATTTCGATAAATGCAGAGTCGTTACTGAAAGTGATTAGTTTTTCTTTAATAGCTATCACACTGTCTCTGCGATCAAGTACTATATCAGCAGTGGCACTATAACCAGCTCTTATAAATTGGCCTTCCTTTAACTTAACGGCGGCTTTAATTTCAAATTGAATAGCACCATTTTCTTCAACACCTTTTGGCGCGATTGTTTCAAGGAATGCATCGTATTTTTCATCTTCGATGGCACCAATGGAAAGCTCAAGAGCCATTCCTTGTTTTATTTTACCAACTTCTGTTTCATCAACTTTTCCTTCAAAAACCATTTTGCCCATGTCGGCAACCATGGCTACTGTTGTTCCATCGTTGAAAGTATTACTTTTAATCACTGAGTTGCCTTCTTTGATAGGTACATCAAGTATCATTCCTTTGATGGTAGAGCGTATAAGCGTATTGGTTTGGCTTTTCATGTTGGCCGTAACGCCTTCTTTAATCAATTGAAGGTTGTTTAACGCAGCATCCTTGTCAGCTGCAGCTGTCTGAAATCTCAAATCTTCTTCTTGAAATTCAGATTGTGGAATCACACCGGTTTTAAACAAGTCTTGTTTCCGTTTGAACTCAATCTCTGCATTCTTATAATTAATCTCCGCTTTACGGAGTTGTGTTTCGGCATTATTCACTTGAATCATTTCAGGTATGATTTGAATTTTAGCAATCAAATCACCTTTATTAACCATGTCACCTGCTTCAACATAAAGCTCAGTTATGATCCCCGATTCTTGTGGTTTAATCTCAATTTCCTTACGTGGAACAACTGAACCTGTCGCAACTGTTTTCTTTACGATGTTGGTTACTTCTGCCATTTCGGTTTCGTAAACAATTGGATCTTTTTTTGATTGATTATATAAGTAGAATACAACCCAGCCAAATAAACCAATAAATGCTAATAGTCCTATTACTTTTAATACCTTTTTCATGAGTCTAGATTTTATATTGTTTCTGTTACTTTTTGATTAATATTTTATCATTAAAAATTGCTTACTCGTGTCGTAATGCATCAATGGGTTTGATTTTTACCGCTTTCAAGGCTGGAATTAAACCGGCTACTAGGCCAACAACAACAAGCATTGTTAGGGCAGAAAGGGCGAGGGGCAAACCTATTTCGGGATTCAGAAAAAATGTTTCTTCATCTACTGGGGTATTCACTCTGGAAGCGTCAACCGCGGCATCGGCTAAAAAGAGCACAAAGGTGCCAAAGGCCAGACCAATAAATCCTGCAATGGTGGTTAGAAAAACCGACTCGCTTAATAATTGGCTAATTATAACTGCCGGGCGAGCTCCAATGGCACGCTGAATTCCAATTTCCTTGGTTCTTTCTTTCACAATGATGAGCATGATGTTACTGATGCCAACTGCACCTGCTATTAAGGTTCCTATACCCACAACCCAAATTAGTATATCAATGCCAAGAAAGATGTAGTTCATGGTTTTGATCTGATTTTCCAAATTGAATTGTCCTATTGCTTCATCATCTTCAGGTGATAGTTTGTGGTTTTTCTGAAGTATAGGTGCTATTTTGTCAATAACGGATTCTACTTTTTCCCCTTTCCTAGCAATAAGTCCAAAATAATGCACTTGATTGCCATAATTGAAGGTTTGCTGCATGGCTGTGAAAGGAAGGTACACCGTTTCTTTTTTATTACTGCCTATATTGATTTTAGGATTGTTTGATCTAAAAACGCCAACCACCATAAAGTAGACCCCATTTACACGAATGTACTCTCCAACCGGATCTTCATCCTCATCAAACATGACCTCATGCACCTTTTCGCCAATGATGCAAACTTTACGTTTAAGTTTAATATCCTCTTCGTTAATATATCTGCCATAGGGCATGGTACAAGGGTCGATTTCGCGATAAGTCGGATAATCACCCATTACATTAAATGCTCCGGAGCGCTTGCCTCTCACTATGTTTTCCCCACTGCGCAGATTCCAGCCATTAAGTCGAGGTGAAATTACTTCAACCTCTGGCACTTGATCAATGATGGCTTCAATATCATCGTTGTTTATCTGCCAACTGCGTCCACGCTTAAACCCTTCATATGATACGGTGGTATTATCGGCCCACATGAACCCACTATTGGTAGCAAAGTCTTTTACACCTTCGTAGACACCGTTTTTAAGACCATTGCCTGAGCCCGTCATTACGATTAGCATGAAGATGGCCCAAAACACGCCGAAGGCCGTAAGCACACTCCGTAGTTTATTCTTTTTAATGGCACTAAAAATTTCCTGCCATCTATCTTTATCAAACATAGTTATTGACTTAGGGTTAAAAATTATTCGTCATGTAAGGCTTCAATTGGTCGAATTGAGGACGCTTTTCTTGCGGGAATAAATCCTGCTATCAATCCTGCGGTAACTAATATCGCCAATGCCCATAGTGCAACATTTAAATCGGCTGCGGGATTGAAAAATGCCCTTTGAACATCTTGGTTCTCAACCGCCACCTGTTTTAATATGGCCGATATGCCTGCCAGTAAACCCATGCCTGCAACTAAGCCAAAGAATCCAGCTAATCCTGTGATGAATACAGATTCAGATAATACAAGACGTATAATGGACATTGGTGTTGCACCGATAGCTTTTCGAATACCGATTTCCTTTGTGCGTTCTTTAACTAAAATGATCATGATATTACTAACGCCTACAATCCCCGCAATGATGGTCATGATTCCTATTACCCACACGAACATTCTGATTCCTGCAAAAACACCTTGTGCTTGTTTAAAGCTTTCAAGGGTATTCCATATGCCAATGGCCTGTTGATCCTCTGGCGAAACACGATGGCGCTCGATAAGTAAATTACGGACTTCATCTTCAATGCGCTTGTTTTCGGCTACTGTTGTAGCATTGGTTGCAATTGCCATTTCGTTTATGCGATTGTTGCCGTTAAATACACGCTGAGTTGTTGTTAATGGCATGTATAATTGTTTGTCATCTTTATCTTCTGGGTTCATAAAGGTTCCCACAACCATAAATGGTACGCCATTTACTTTTATGTATTCTCCTAGGGGTTCTTTGTCTTTAAATAAGTGTTTTTGAACGGGTTCTGAAATAATAATTGATTTACGATATTCTTTAATGTCGAGGTGGTTTATATAGCGTCCTTGTACCATGTCTACCAACTGAATTTTCTTAAATTCTGGCATGATACCTTCTATTTGAAAATCGCCATATTCGTTACCATAGGTTACTGCATAATCACCCCAAAGATGAAAACGACCTGAGAAATTATCCATATCATCTTCGAACTGGCGTTCAATCATCTGTCCATCTTGAACAGTGAAATTGATTCGACGGCCTGCTTTTAATCCATCGTGTGCCACTTGAGTACGTCTACTCCAAACCCATAAGGCATTTTTTGAAGTTCCTTTAAAATTAAACTCCATGCCATTTTCTAAACCTTTACCAGAGCCTAATAACAGAATGAGCATGAAAATACCCCAAGCCACACTAAAGCCTGTCATCATGGCTCTAAGTCTGTTTTGTTTAAGGGTAGAGAATATTTCTTGTAAATAATCGATCATGATTAATGGGCTAAATTATTGGCGAAAATTGTTGAATCAGTTTTTTTTTGAGCCATGTTACCATTTATCTGGTTAGCCTCAATTAAACCATCTTTCAGTCGTATTACTCTTTGAGTTTTGTCCGCAATGTCATTCTCGTGGGTAACAATAATAACGGTGATACCTGAATCATTCACTTCTTTTAAGATATCCATCACTTCATACGAAGTTTGGGTATCAAGTGCACCTGTTGGCTCATCTGCAAGAATTACCTTGGGTTGAGAAATAAGTGATCGTGCAATCGCAATACGTTGTTTTTGGCCACCTGAAAGTTCACTTGGAAGATGCTCACTCCATTCCTTAAGTCCTAGCCTATCTAATAACTCCATTGCTTTAAGATTGCGTTTTTTACGACTTACACCTTGGTAATAGAGCGGGAGAGCCACATTTTCCATGGCATTTTTAAACGCAATTAGGTTGAAGGATTGAAATATAAATCCGATGTACTGATTTCGGAATGCAGCCGCTTTACGCTCACTCATTTGTCGGATTAATATCTCGTTAAGATAGTATTCGCCCTTGTCGTAGTTGTCGAGTATACCAAGAATATTTAGTAGAGTTGATTTGCCTGAGCCCGACGAACCCATAATTGAAACCATTTCTCCTTGTTTGATATCTATATCCAGTCCCTTTAGAACATGTAAGGAGTTACTTCCGGTAACATATGATTTGTGCAATTGATTGACGCGAATGATACTTTGACTCATAATGATTTTTCTCTAAATGAATAGTACTCATGGGTGATTGATAATTATCAAGTCTTGTGCCATGAGAGGTAAGTGACATGTAATCAGCAGATAGGGATTGTGTTGTGTGATTTGCTGTGTCGGATTTCTGTTTTATTGTGTTCGAATACGGACAAAATGCGATAAAAGTAGAATGTTGTGCCAAGTGCCTTGTTTTATAGCGGTTTGCCATGTTCGGGGTGTTCGAATACGTGCAATTACGAGTTGTGAATGCCTAAATTATGTGGTATGTTTATTTTGAAATTATAGCAATTAACAATTTATTGAATTTTAGTTTTCGACCTGAGGGATTCGCTTGCGTACCATATACAAAATCAGAAATTATGACTGAAGCCGAAAGAGCTTTAATAAGAAATAGTCAGAATGGAGACAAAGGGGCTTTTGGTGAACTGGTCGTTCGGTTTGGTGACTATGTTTTTTCTGTGGTTTTTCGTTTAGTGAACGAGGAGCATGCTTCGGAGGATATAGTGCAGGAAACATTTATTAAGGCATGGCAAAAGATAAAGCGATATAAATTTGAGAAAGGGAAGTTTACAACATGGCTTTATGTAATAGCATCAAGGTTAGCTTTGGATTATTTGCGTGGTAGAAAGAAGAACGTTTCAATAGGTGTCGAATCTGATATCGGTTCAGAAAGTGTTTCTGAACTGGAAACAAAAGAATTGGGAGCCTATATAAGAAAGGTGTGCGATCAATTGTCGCTCACTCAGAAACTTGTTTTTGTTTTGCGCGATTTGGAAGAGTTAAGTGTGGATGAGGTTGTTAAAATTACCGGCTTCTCAGAAAAAAAGATCAAGGATAATTTGTATGTGGCACGGCAAAGGGTGCGAGTAAGGATTAATGCATTTTTAAATTCTTAAGTTATGGATACTCGAAATAAGGAATTATATCAACTAAAGCAGAATAGTCCTCGATTACAAAACAAAGCAAAAATTCGTGATCGTGTGCTAGCTCAAATTGAATTAGAAGACAGTGCACGTATGCATCCAAAGCAATTATTAGTTCGTATTGCTGCCTCTGTGTTTATAGCATTGTCCGTTGCGTCATATGCTTGGCTCGAAACCAACACTCAATATAAGCGAATTGAAACATTGGCCTCAATTAGTAACAATTATGTGCCTGTTGAAGCTGATATGCAATGTCAATATACTATGAAATCGCTAATAACTATGCTGGATCAAGCTGGCCTTGAGCATATATTGGATGGGAATACTGTTCGGCTAACGCGATTTGATTTTGAATATTTAAAATCCAATAACTCTCCACTTGTCGACGAAGTGGAACAATTCCTAGAAGCACTTGAGAAACTGCATCCCCAGCAATATCAAAGTTATTTACATGGGGAAGGGGCTTTTCTTACCGTTTGGCAATTACGAAGTGATCAGCGCATCTGTCAATGGTTAAATTAATCAGTCTAAAACATACCTTATGAAGACTAAAATAAATATCATATGTACCGTGCTCTTACTTATTGTAACAGCCTGTGGTGATATCGAAGTTCGTTACTTTACGAAAATAAATTTAGATGGAACTATTTTTAAAAGAGTGACAGCAGTAGGTGACTCTTCCGCTATTTATAACAAACCATTTTCTTTTGATACAAGTTTGGGTTGGGATATCACATATAAAAAGGAAATTACCAAATCAGTGGAGGATACTTTGTATTACGCTATTGCCGAACAAACTTTCGAATCAATAGATGCTCTTAATCGCGTAATGCACTCGAACAAGGATACTGCTTTAACTGAAAATGTTCATGTTAATCTTAATAGTAAGTTTAGGTGGTTTTTTACTTTCCATGAATATGAAGAAATATTTATTCAGCGATTTCCTTATAAACACTTAAAGGTTGAGGATTTTTTATCTGCTGAGGAACAGGCGTACTTCTTTAATGATGATACTACAGTTATAATAGGTATGTCGGAAAATGAAGTAGAGGAGTTCGATAAACAGGGAGAAACTAAATGGGTTGATTTTCTTATGTCGTCTATTAATATTGAATATATACGATTGGTTGAGCAGTATGCTTCTTCTCATAATTATGATATCCCTGATGAGCATTTTTCTAAGAAGATGGCAGAAGTATTTCAGGTTGCCATTGAAGATGGGCCGGAATTACCAATGATATGCCAGATATCAGACAGCCTTTTAAGTAGTTCATGGATTAGTAAAGCTTATGAGGAAGGGTATTTTGAAAATTTTGAGAGGCAGCTCAATGATGAGATAGTAATTATTAGTGGTCGAAAATATGTTGTTGAGGTAGATGTTCCAGGATTAATATATTACAGCAATGCAGACTTTATTGATGAAGGAGTTGTAAAATGGCAATTCAAAGCTGGTAGTTTTAGTTACAAAGACTTCACTGCAGAAGTGAGTTATCGCACCACTAATTGGTGGGCGATAATAATTACACTTCTTATAATTACATCTTCTATTATATATACGCTTTATTTCAGCAGGAAAAAGAAGTTTCATTAACGTTTTATTTAAGTGGTGTTTTATACACAGATATTACCACAGTTAACTGTGCTGAAAAAAAAGAGGCTACCTTGCCTCTTTTTTTCTTTCTCTAAGCCCCACACATCCAGCTACTAAAAATCCCTGTAAGAACTTTCTTCAAAAAACCTTTCAAAGTAATTTGGACTTGTCAAAAACTATCCGTTATTTTGCACCCGCTTTGAGAGAAACACATGGTTGTTCAAGGGGCGCTGAGGCAGCAAGGGCTGCTGAAAAGGAGTAACATTTTGGAATGATTTTTCGGATTGAAGAATAAGGATTTGAGTCGATTTTAGCACTCAAAAATAAACTTCAAAAAAAGCTGAAAAAACATTTGGAA